>DASYQW010000012.1 GCA_036005065.1 Candidatus Methylomirabilota bacterium
CTCAGGGTTGAGCTCCACGAAGCGCCGCCAGGTGTGGTCGCTGATGCTCAGGAAGAGATCCACCCGGCGCAGGAGCCGGCGCGTGAGCCAATCCGGAGGCCGCCAGGCCTCGATCCCGCTGAGCACCAGGACGACGCGCGCGGCTCTGGCCCGCAGGAGCGGCAGCAGCCGGAGCAGCGACAGATGCCAGACGAGCACGACCCGAGCCGGCCATCTCCGGCCGAGGATGGTGACGAGTGCACCGAGCTTGGATCGGGCGGTAGTGATCTGGCCGTCTGTGGGGGCAGCGCTGGAACGACGGCCGTACTCGAAGGCCATGAGGCGATCAGGCAAACCCTCGTACCGTGCTCGGAGGCCCGCCCACGCCAGCCCGGCCGCGGTCTGTACGCCCCCGGCGGCCGGGTCCAACCCCGGGAACATGCATACCATCTCGGAAAGATGAGAGCGCGATACTGACGCGGAAGCCGCCACCGGACTGGAGGCTGGGGTTACGGGCCTCACGAGGGCGCACCGGCTCGGGCGGGAGTCCCGACTACTGCCCTGTATGCTCGCGCGATCCCCTCAGCCGCCCGTTCGATGGTGTAGCCTCCCACCTTCTCACGGCACTGCGCGCGGACGTCTGCTCGCCCGACGAGCCGCATGGCTCGGCCGAGCGCGGCAGCCAAACTCTTCACTGAGCCGGTATCGAACACTTCACCGGTCGTCCCGGGGTCAATCAGGTCGGGAACGCAACCGACCGCCGCCGATAGCACGCACGGAAGCCCATGCTGGAGCGCCTCGTTCACGACGAGGCCCCATGTTTCCCCCTGCAGACTCGGCAGGACCAGGACGTCGGCCGCGTGATAATACCGGCTGAGCTCGCTTTGGTTGCGGAATCCCAGGAGCCGGACTTCGGTGCGCGGCGTATCCTGGGCCAGCGCTCTGAGAGACTCCCGCATAGGGCCGTCGCCTAGAAAAACCACGATGATGCGCCCGCACACGGACGCACACGATTCCTTCACCGCCCGGAGCAAGAGGTCAGGCCCCTTGCGAGCACTCAACTTCCCGGAAAAAAGAAGTACGGAGTCCCGCTCGTCCACGCCGAGATCAGTGCGTCCGGCCGAGCGAAGCTCGGCACGAGCGGCATCGTTCCACCGAAATGTCGAAGCATCCACACAGTACGGGGAGAATATGAGCTTCTCCTCAGCACAGCCGAGCCGCCTGAAGTGCTCGTACGAGCGCCGGCCCAGATAGAGAAGTCGGGCACATCCACGATAGAAGCGCCGGAGCATCCAGTCTCGCGCGATCCGCTTGGCCAGTCCGCGGCGCCAGGCATGATCCGTTGTCTCTCCCCTGAAGAGCACCGGCACGCCCATGTGCCACGCACAGGACGCAGCGACCCGGTAGAACCGCGGGCTATACCCGACGACTAGGACAGCGCGGGGCCGGATTTCCGCGAGCGCGATTTTCACCCGGCGCGTGGTTCGCCAGTCGGGAAGCGCCTCTTGGCTGTTGCGGAGCCGCGAGGACAGGAAAACCGACCGGTAACCGGAGAGCAGATCGGTATCCCACGTGACGGAGACGCCGAACTCGCTGTCTCGGTAGCCGACCAGGCTTGCATCTGATCCGTACACGGCGGTCACTTGGAGACCGAACCGGTGCTCTAGGGCGCGATACACTGGGGCGCGATACTGGACCGGGTGGGTGTCGATAACAGCCAGCATCAGCTGCGCCCGCGCCCGAATCCCTCCGCATTCCACAGAGCGGCCTCCGCGAGGGTCGCCGAGAGCCGCTGGTGCCATGCATCCGTCAGACGAGCCGCGAACCGCCGCTCCCGCTGATTCTCGGCTGTGTCCTCCTTTGTGACCCTCGGGCTCCGATACGAGACTGACGCCGCGACTGCCCTCCGGCAGCCCCGAGTCATCGGATGGTGCTCGAACCTGACCGGCCCTTCATCGACGCGAAGTGGCCGTTCAGGCTTTCGAGAGCCTCGATCATCCGGCGGGCGACGATCTCGGGTCTTCCAACCTCTTCGTAGGTGCGTCGTCCCTCACGGGCCAGCCGTTCGCGCAGTGCCGAATCACGCTTCAACAGAAGGATCGCCTCGGCGAGCGCCATCGGATCGCCGGCCGGAACGAGCAAGGCGTTTTGTTTGTGGGTCAGAATCCTTCGGACAGCGGGCGTGTCCGCCGTGATCACCGGCACGCCGACACCCAACGAGTCGTAGATCTTGCAGGGGATAACGCGTTCCGTCTTCGGCGTCGTCCCAAAAACGCCGAGCGCGACGCGCCTCTGGCTTAAGAGGCGCAGATATTCCGGATAGGGCACTGGCGGCTTGAAAACCACCTGCCGGCCGTGAGACAGCCGCTCAGTATTCGAGCGTTCCTCGCCGTCGCCGAACAATTCGACGACCACCTCCGGCTCGGATTCGAGGTAGTCAGCCGCCTTCACGATTACATCCGTGCCGTGGAGCGGCAGGAAGCTTCCCGCAAACATGACTCGGAATAGTCCTCCGAAGGCCGGCGGCGGGGGCGCGAGCATGCCCACGTCCGCACCCACTTGAACACTCATGACCTTGCTCTTCGGCAGTCGAAATTGCTCGCAGAAGTAAGTCGCGTGTTCTTCGGTATCCAGCAGCACGACATCGGCGAGCTTGCCACTGATTCGATCCACCAGCCGCGCATAGACATCTCCGAGGCCGCTCAGAAAACCCTTCCGGGATTTTTCCCTCCGCGTCTCGAAAACGGAAACAAAAGCATCGAAAGCCAGCGGCTTTCCCGTCATGCGCGAGAGGAGCCAGGCGAGGGGGACATACTTGTGACCGCAGGAGCCAACCACGACGAGCTCCACCTGGTCGCGCACGCGCCAAAACTGCCGAACGAGTGACCAGACGCGAAACGGTTTCATCGGATGGCGTGATTGACATTCGACCACCTTCACGCCGCGCTTGGCCAAGCCCGACAGGATGACACGATTCCGCGGGTGTCTCGGATCGTAACCCCCGAAGTAGCAGAGAGGCATCAGGGTTCCCCGGCTTTGAGCTCGACGCGGCTCCAACACTGACGCCTGCGGTTGGACCTGCTCATGACACGCGCGCCGCCGTCGCGTCTCGCCAGCCGCCGAGGGCGGCGAGCGCCCAGGGCCGCGACCAGTGGAGGCGGCCGGCATCGTAGGCTCGCCAGACCTGGGCGACCACGTCGGGGCGCAGCAAGCCGCCGGTCTCACGCTGCCATTCGAGGCAGACCCCGCGAAGCTCCCCGCGAAGCCAGCGCTCGAACGGGAAGACGAAGCCCTGCTTCGGCCGCCGCGCGCGCACCGTCGGCGGCAAGAGGTCCCCGACCGCCCGGACCAGCAAGGCCTTGGGCCGCCCACCCTCGCGCTTGACCGACCCCGGCAGGCGCAGCACCGCCTCCACCAGGCGGTGATCGAGCAACGGGACGCGTACCTCCAGGCTGTGCGCCATGCTCATGACGTCGGTGTCGCGGAGGAGCTGGTGGAGCGTGTACCCGCTGAGCTCGGCGCGGCTCACCCACGAGAACCAGTCGGCGCCGTGTCCGTTGACGTCCATCTCGGACACGATCCGTCCGGCGGGATCCCCGACCGCAGCCGCCTCCCAGAGCTCAGGGCCGACCAGCATCCGCACCTCGGCCGGCGGAAAGAGGCCACGGCATGCGAGGTAGGCACTGGCCGGGGTCGCCGGGCGCTCGAGGGCATCCGCCACCTTGGCCCAGCGCCCCGGGCCGCCGAGCCACCGCAGCCCGGCCCGGGCGACCGGCGCCGCCGCCGGCACGCTCTGGGCGACGCGCAGCGCCCGGAGGAGACCGGGCACGCCGGCGAAGGTGTTGGGATAGCCACCGAACAGCTCGTCCCCCCCGAGTCCGGAGAGCGCGACGGTGAGTCCGGCCTGCCGCGCGGTCTCGGCGACGAAGTACGTGTTGACGCCGTCCACCGTGGGCTGGTCCATCGTGCGCAGGATCCGATCGAGCGCGCCCGCAACCTCGCCCCCGGTGACGATCCGCTCCGTGTGTTCGGTCCCGACCGCGGACGCGACCGCGCGCGCGTAGACGGTCTCGCTGTATCCGGCCTCCTCGAAGACCATGGAGCAGGTGCGGATGGGACCGCCGGTGACCGCCCGCATGAGCGTGACGACCGCGCTCGAGTCGAGGCCGCCGCTCAGGAACGCGCCCAGTGGCACGTCGCTCACCAGGTGGCAGCGCACCGCGTCCTCGAGGAGCGACCGGACCTCGCCAACCGCCGCCGCGGAGCTCGGAGGGGCCACCACGTCCGTCGGGAAGGTCCAGTACCGGTGCGGCTTCGGCGCGGCCGCCGGCCCGGCGATGTCCAGGCTCAGCGTGCACCCGGGCTCAAGCGCATGGACGCCGTTGTAGATCGTCAGCGGACCCGGCACCGAGCCGAGCAACAGGTAGCCCACGAGCCCGGCCGGGCTCACCGTGCGCCCGACCAGCCCCGAGACCTGCAGGGCCCCGAGCTCGGAGGCGAACACGAAGGCCTCGGGCGTGACCGAGTAATAGAGGGGCTTGATCCCGAGCCGGTCCCGCGCGAGGAAGAGACGGCGCTGGCGTCCGTCGTAGATGGCGAAGGCGAACATCCCGCGCAGCCGGTGCACCACGGAAAGCCCCCAGGCCTCGTACCCGCGCAGGATCGCCTCGGTGTCGCCCGTCGAGCGGAAGCGATGCCCGAGCGCCGTGAGCTCTGCCCGCAGCTCGGCCGCGTTGTACACCTCGCCGTTGTGGGTGATGCACGCAGTCCCGTCGTGATTCCGCATCGGCATGTGGCCGTTCGGCGAGCAATCGACGATCGCGAGCCGGCGGTTGACGAGCCCGACCCGGCCGTCGTCCGACAGCCAGAGGCCCTCGTCGTCGGGCCCCCGGTGCCTCATGGCGGTGGCCATCGCGGCAAGCCGCTCCCGCGTGTCCTGAAGCTCGCGGTCAGGCCGAACGACCAGTCCTGCGATGCCACACACCCCGCGTCACCACCTCCCGTCGAATCCCCGAGACCGTGCCGCGCCGCCGCTGGGCACAGCTCCGCTCTTTGACTTACAGGCCTCGACATGCGTCGGGGCCCGGCAAGCCCTCCCAAGCCAGGGTGAGCCCCGACTCGGGTCAGTCCGAAAGAACCCGCGGCGTCCCCACCCGGCTCAGACGCCGTGAAATCCGCGGGGCGTGGCTCTCGCGCTCACACTTGACCGCCCCGCCACCGCGTGTGCCGCTCCGAGCGCGGGCTTTTGCCCGCGCAACCTCCCCTGGGGTGAGGGACCGGAGGGGGGCGCAGCCCCCCCTCCGACTACGACTCAGACCGGGGCGACGTCCGCCGCGTCGATCTCCAGCCACACGCCCTGCCGGATCAGGTCGACCTGGAGCACCAGGCGGGCGGAGCGCTCCTTCCGGACGAGCCGCCCCCGCACCCCCATCAGCGGCCCGCGGACGACCTCGACCGCCATCCCCTCGTCCAGGAACGGGCACGGGTCATAGCGGAGCGGGCCGTTCACCAGCGTGCGGATCGCCTCCAGCTCTGCGGGCGCCACCGGCTCGATCGTCCCGTTGCTGCCCAGGACCTCGACGACCCCGCGGGTCGTCAGGACGCGGAGCTTCTCGGTGGAGGCGAACCGCGCGAAGCAGTACCCCGGGAACAGCGGGGTGGCGATCTGCTTGCGCCGGTCCTTCCAGCGGCTCCACCGAACCCAGAGAGGAAGGAACGGCTCGACGCCGCGGGCGGTCAACTCGTCGCGGACCACTAGTTCGTGGCGCGACCGGGTCCGCACGGCGTACCAGTGGGCGCCGTTCGCGTCAGGCATCGGACAGGGCCCCGCGCCGATCGGCGAGATCCAGCTCGGTGCCGCGCGTCGATCGGCCGTGGTGGATCAGGTCTCCGGCTCGCAACCCCATCGCTAGCCCCATCGCCAGGTAGAGCTGGTTCGACAGGATCGGCAGGTTGTAGTTGCCGATCCCCTGCACCACCGTCCCGATCAGGGCGACCGTGCCGGCCAGCGCCATGTTGCGGACCCAGGGGCTCGGGGCTCGGCGATACCGCCTGAGGAGCGCCCACACGAGGCTGGCGGCCGTCGCCAGGGCGAGCCCCAGTCCCGCCACGCCGGTGTCCGTCAAGAGCTGGACCCAGTCGCTCTCGGCGTGGCCGAAGGCGACCGGGGCCTCGATGGTTCGCATGCGCGGGTAGGCCTCCCCGAAGGTCGCGAACCCCGTCCCGAGGATGGGCGCCAGGCGCCACAAGCCGAGCGCGTCCCCCCAGATGTGCACCCGGGCGCTCGCCTCCGCGTGTCCGATCTCTTCGGCGAGCCGCTCGATCGTCCCGTAGAGGATATCCCAACTGATCCAGACCGCCGCCAAGATGATGAGCACCGTGGCGATGGCGACCCGGGTCGCGCGTCCCTGACCGCGCAGCGCCCGGACCCCCAGACCGATCATGCAGAGCAAGCCGGCCAGCAGGCTCACCGCGCCGCCCCGCGACCCGCTGACGAGGGTGGCTCCCCCCATGAGGAGGACCAGGAAGGCGATCAAGCGCGCGGGACCCGTCTCGGGCGCGTTCCAGCGGCGCAGCTGATCCAGCCAGCCTCGGACGATCGGGGGCCGGTCCGATGGGCGGCGATCGCCGAGGATCATGGCCAGGGCCATGGGCACGATGACGATCATCAAGCCGGCGAAGTGCGTCCGGTTGACGAAGGGGCCGAATGCCGAGTCCGGCGCCGTGGGCCCGATCCAGTAGAGTCGTCCCGTCCAGGTGGCGCGCTGGACGATGGCAAAGATCGACACGAGGGTGCCCATGACGACCATGGTCCACAGGGCGCGCTGCGCCTGTCCCCGCGTCCGGACCGTGTTGTAGAGAAGCAGGAAAAAGACGGCGAGGCCGAGGAGCTTGAGCCATTCACGCCAGGTCTCGTGGGGATCCAGCGACAGCGGAACCGCGCCGAGCGCGGCGCCCGCGTACGCCGCGACCTCCCGATGAAGATTCGCCGCGAGCGGCGAGAGGAGCTCGACCACGGGGCGCGGCAGGGGCACCAGCTGGAACAGGACGAGCATCAGAAAGAGGGCGCCGGGCACGACGCTCGGAGGCGGGGCCACCCGAAGCGCTCCCTGGCGCACCATGCTCAGCACCCACGCCGCGGCCATCCCGAGGATGACCAGCTCGGCGAGCGCCTCTCCCCAGGGCGTCACGGTGCCGTAGACGAGCGGCGTGACGATCAGCAGGAAGAGGGCGCCGCCTTCGACGACTCGGTCGGACCAGGGCGGAGACCGGCGGACGCGCGCGTGCGGGGATCGGCTCATTGCGGCACCAGCTGATAGTCGATGCCGACGATCCGCAGCACGCCACCCTCGGATCGCACCGTCCAGCGGATCGGCCCACTGACATCCATGGCTTGACCGGCGGTGCCGGCTCGTTGTCGGGCCCGGATCCGGAACTGTCCCTGGACGACGACGTCGCCGGTTCCCGGCATGCGCTGAACGTTCAGCTCGGTGATCTCGTAGCTGATCCGCTCGAGGGCCGCCAGGTTCCGGGCGTAGAGCTGCTCCAGGGCGGTCCGGCCGATCACGTTGCGCTCGCGCGGCTCGGCTCCGAGGAGCTCCATCAGCGCCGGCAGATCCTTCCGCTCGTACGCGCCGCGAAACGCCTCGACGAGCGCCAGCGGGCCTTCATGGAAACCACCCCGAACCGCCGCAGCGGTCGAGGGCACCGCCGACGGCGCGGCGGCCGTAACGGGAGCATCGGAATGGGCGGCGCCTGGGGAGCGCGCGGGAGGCGCCGTCGCCCCGGGTGACGATGCCGGCGACGCCTCGCTAGGGGCCGGCGGCCGGGAGGGCGCACGGGCGATGGGCTCGCTCACCCGAGGCGGAAGGACGACGAGCGGGGCCGTGGCGGGAGCGCGGGCCGCGGGCTCGGGGGCCGGCAGGCTTGGCGGGGGAGGCGGTGGCGGGACCTGCCCGGCGTACGCCATGTGCCCCGCCGAAGTCTCACCCGGCCCCTCGCTCGCCTGGCTCGCCGCGTGCGGAAGCGCGGGCACCACGGGCGTGGGGGCGGCGGGAGCCGGACTCCCGGGGTCACGCCTCGCGAGCGAGCCCGGAGGCTCGGTCTGGGAGGCCGGCGGGATCGGACGCGGCCCGGCACTGCGAGGCGCCTCCGGACGCACACCAAGGCTTCCGGGCGCGCTCCACGTATCGAGGAGCCGCGGCGACGGGGGAGCCGGCGCGACGGGGAGCGGGCTCGGCGGGACGTGCAGGTACGCCCAGACCACCGCGATACCCCCGACCAGGATGCCGGCCGGCGCCCAGCGCCACCGGGAGCGCTCCGCCGGTCGCGGCTGCGGGACCGACGGCACGGCCTCCGGTCGAGGCGCTTCCCCGACCTCGGGCTCGAGCTGGGCGTCGTACGCCCGTCGCCGCTCCGGGTCCTTCAGTGTCTGGTAGGCCTCGATGAGCCGCCGCGCCTGGTCGTCCAGCCAGTCGTGCTCGCCGCCTACGTGGTCAGGGTGGTAAAGCTGGATGAGCGACGCCCAGCGCGCGCGGATTTCCGGCGTCGTGGCCGTCGCCGGGACGCCGAGCACCTCGTAGTGAGTCCCCGCCTCCGGCACCACCAGGCAGGCGAGCAGGAACCGCGTGCGCCGGACCAGTTCCTCCACGGGCAGCGTCCGCTCGGCGGCCACGGCCTCGAGCAGGCCGAGGTGCGCCGAGCGCTCGCCCCGAGCCAGCTCGGCCAGGAGGGCTCGAAAGCCCTCGTCCGTCGTCGGCAGCGCGTCGGTCGGCGGCAAGACCGGGTACGTCGCGAGCAGCGTGAGCAGCCGGCGGATCTCCTCGGGGTCGGGCGTCATGCTCCGGCCCCTTCCGCCGGCACGAGCCGCACGTCGTCGAGCCACACCTTGCCGGCCAGCGAGTCTTCCGGATCGCGCGGGGGATCACATCGGACGCGCACCTGGACGAGGCTCACCCCGGCCGGGATCTGGACACGGGACTCGAGGCGGACCCAGTCGGACGTGGTCCCCGAGACGCCCTCCGTCTCGGCGAGGACGCGGCCGCCGTCGGTCGTGAGGACCTGCAGCTTCAGGCCCGACCGGGTCACGAGACCCGACGCCTTGGCCAGCGCGCGCAGCCGATAGATCCGGCCGGGTTCGACGGCCACGGTCTGCCAGACGCCCGCGAAGTCGCTGCCGCGCACGCGGGTGAACATGAGGCGCAACGACTGCCGTCCCTCGGCCGCCTGGCCCCCGTCGAGACCGACCCGGACGCCCGGAACCTCGAGGACCTGCCAGTCGAAACCCCAGCCGAGCAGCGCCCGGGCCTCGAACCCTCCGTTCCACATGGCGTCGCCCGCGGGCGCGGCATACCCGTCGGAAACGACGTCACGCCAGATGGCCCGGGCCGCCGCCCCCCGACCCGTGCGCAGGAGCAGCTCGACGTACTGCCGCCGGAGGTGCTCGGGGATCGGAGGCGCCAGACCGACGCGGCGCTCCCACGTGAGCTGCGCTAGGCGGGCGTCCTGGTGTCCCAGCGCGACCTCCAGGAGGTCCGTGAGCGGCTGCGCCTTGGCCGGCACCAGCGCCGTGAGGGACTCCTCGGGACGCAACAGTCGGCGGGCCAGGTCGAAGGCCGTGCTCCGGCGGTTGGGATCGGCGATGAGCACGTAGGCGAGGTGCCCGAGAGCGAGGTCTCGCTCGCCCCACTCGAGGGCCAGCAGCGCGGCCTCCCACCGGAGGTTGACGTCATGGGGACTGAGGAGGACGGCGAGGTCGAGGGCGCGGCGGGCTCGCGCCCGGTCACCGGCCAGGCTATCCAGACGAGCGAGCCCGAGCCAGGTGAACGCGTGGGCGGGCCGACGCCGCAGCGCGGTCTCGAGGTGACGGCGCGCCCGGTCGAGCCCCGCCGCGTCGCCCAGCGCCAGATACTCGGCGGCCAGACGCTGATGAAGGTGGGCGTCGCCGGGGTCCCAGGCGAGGGCCTGTTCGAGCCGGGCCGCATTCGCCCGCACATCGGCCACCGCGCTCGCGATGACGGGGCCGGCGATGGTCTTCGCCATCCACCCGGCGCCGACCACGACGAGCACCCAGAGGAGGACCCGCGCCGCCCGGGAATCGACGCGGACCAGCAGGACGGGGACCGCCTCGGAACGTGGCTCGGCTCGGGAGCCCAGCGCCTCAGCGCCCCGATTCGGAGCCGCGCGGGCCTCCGTAACCATACCCGTAACCGTAGTAGCCGTAGTAGCCGTAATAGCCGGCGCCACGCCCGTCCGCGTCGTTCAGGATCACGCCCAGGACCCGCGCGCGCACCGAGGTGAGGAGGTGGAGCGCGCGGCGCGCCGCATCGCGGCTGGCCCGCCCGTGGCGCAGCACGAGCACGACGCCCTCGAGGCGGGGTGAGAGGATGAGCGCGTCGCTGACCCCGAACAGCGGCGGCGTGTCGAACACGATGTGCGCGAAGCGCTCCTGAAGGACCTCGATCGCGCGGCTCAAGCGCCCGGAGGCCAGCAGCTCGGCGGGATTGGTCGGGGTCCGTCCGGCGGGGATCACGTGAAGGTTCGGGATCCGGGTCGACTTGACGACGGCCGGCAGCTCCACCTGGCCGGTGAGGAACGTGGAGAGCCCCGGCGCCTTGGGGACGCCGAAGATCTCGTGGAGATCGGGGCGGCGCATGTCCCCGTCGATGAGGAGGATCTCGCCCTTTCCGAGCTGGGCGAGCGTGATCGCGAGATTCGACGCCAGCGAGGTTTTCCCGTCCTCGGTCTGGAGCGACGTCACCATGAACGCCTTGGGCGGATGCTCGGGCGCCGAGTAGAGCAGGCTGGTCCGGACGTTCCGGAACGCTTCCGCGATGACGGAGCCCATGTGGGTGTGGGCCACGAGGGCGAAGGACGACTCCTCGTCTCCGTCCTTGGCCGCCGCGAGCCGCCGGCGCCGCTTGCTGTCCACCGCGGTCCGGGAGGGGACCAGCCCGAGCGTCGGGACCCGCAGGGTCGTCTCGACCTCCCGGGTGTCCTTGATGTTGGTGTCGAGGTACTCGAAGAAGAAGGCGAGCCCGATCCCGCCCATGAGCCCCACCATGATGGAGAGGAGCAAGGTCCGGCGGGCCCGAGGCTCCGACGGCCCCATCGGAACCTCCGCCCGGTCGACGATGGTGATGGGCGACGTCGACGTCACCAGCGCCGACGAGATCCCGACTTCCTTGAGCCGTGTCAGCATGGTCTGGTAGTGCTCGTGGCTCGTGTCGACGTCGCGGCGCAGCAGGGTGTACTGCGTCATTTGGGCGCCGAGCCGGCGCGCCACCTCGCGGTGCCCGTCGACCTCCTTCTGGAGAGCCTGCTCCTTGCGCAGCGCGGCCCGGTAGTCCGATTCGAGGGCCTCCATCGCCCGGCCGACCTCGGCCCGAATCTGGCGGCGCACCTCGGTGATGTTCTGCTCCATCCGCTGCATGCGCGGATACTCGGGCTTGAACATCTGGCTGAGCTTGCGGTACTCGCCCTCCAGGTTCGCCAGCTCCTCCTTCAGCTTGGCGATGTGGCTGCTTCCCAGGACCGCCGGCACCGAGTCGGCGTCCTGGCTCAGGGCCTGGGCGACGACGCTCTCCTTGGCGATCCGGTCGGCGCGCGTCTGGTAGAGCGCGCTGGAGAGATCGACCAGCTCCTTGGTGACGAAGTCCAGTCGCTCCCCGCCGCCCTTCTCGGAGCCGGAGCCCGGAGTGACGATGAGATCGTGTTCGGCGAGGAACTGGTTCAGCTTGGCGTCGGCCTCCTCGAGCTTCCGGCGCGCGGCCTCGATCTGGTCCGTCAGGAATCGCGTCGCGTACCGGGAGGCCTCGAGCTTGTGGTCGAGGTTGTAGGTGATGAAGGCTTCGGCGAGCGTGTTGGCGGCGCGCGCGGCGAGATCCGGGTAGAAGCTGCGGAAGGAGATCTGCACCAGCCGCGTCCCGCGCACCGGCGCCACCGACAGGCGGCCCAGGAACGCATCGGTGAGCGGGGACGGGAGCACGAGGTCGTCACCCAGCGCCGGCGCCGGCGGGGGCGGCACCGGGATCCAGCGGACCAGCTGCGTCCGCGTCCAGGCCTGGGCCTCGGAGATCCAGCTCGCGTGGCCGTTCGAGGACTGGAACTCCGGGTGCTGCTCGAGCTTGAGCAGCCCGACGACCCGGGCAGCCAGCGTCCGGCTCTGGAGGATGCTGTGCTGGGTCTGGTAGTAGTCCACCTGGGAATCGGCCTTGAGGACCTCCTCGAACTTGACGACCCGGAACTCTTCCTTCTCGATCCGCAGCGTCGCCGTCGCGACGAAGACCGGACGCTGAGTATAGGTGTAGACCGTCCCGACGATGACGGCGACGAGGAAGAACGTGATGACGGTCCACTTGTGTCGGACGAGGACGCGCCAGTAGTCCCAGAAGTGCGTCTCCGGCTGGTCCTCCGCCGAGACGGCATAGATGCGGCTGGGGTCCGGGCGGGCCAGGTCGCCGGGGCCGGCGGTCGGCCGGAGCGCGTCCTCCGGCCCGCCGGGGGGAAGGCTGCGCCGGTCGGAGGGCGGGTCAGCCACGGATCTCAGAGCCCCCGGCTCACGCCGACGCCGACGCTGAAGATCCGCTGGAAGAAGCCCAGGACGCCGTACCCGAAGGCCTTCCCGCCCGACTTGCCGACCAGGATCACGTCGCTCTTCTGGATCTCCGGCGGCCGCTCGCCCTCCTGGATCTTCACCATGTCGTACTGGTGGATCTCCTGCTTTCCGCCCGGCAGCGTGCGGTAGATGCGGACGTCCGACCAGTCGGCGACGTCCCTCAGCCCGCCGGCGACGATGATCGCCTGATCGAGCGTCGTGCGCGGCTTGAGCAGGAACGTCCCGGGCTTCTCGACCTCACCACCGACGTAAAACGACCCGGCCGGCGGGACGGTGACCACGTCCCCGGGCTGCAGCGGGACGTTCAGGTCCTCGTTGCCCTTGGCGAGCTCGTCCAGGTCGATCGTCACCATGACCTGCTCGAGCCCGCCGGGTGCACGCGACGGACGCGCGGGACGCTTGTCGTCCTTGGCCGGACGCTTCTCGTCCTTGGCCGGACGCTTGTCGTCTTGGAGAGTGGCGAGGGTCCCCACGGGCACCCGCCGCGTGAGGTACACCTGGTGATCGGCGTTTTCGGTGAGGCCTTCGGCCATGGCCAGCGCGTCGGCGAGCCGGATGGGCCCCGTGAAGGTGAAGACTCCGCCCTTCCTCACGGCGCCGAGGACGGAGATGCGCTGCCCCTTCTGCTCCACGACCGACACCGACACCTGGGGGTCGTGCATGTACTTCTGCTGGAGGCGACGAGCAATCTCCTGCTGGACCTGGACCGCCGTCTGGCCCACGATCTGGATCGTGCCGAGCAGCGGAAACGTGATGCTCCCGTTGAGCGGGACCCGCACCTGAAGCTTGGACAGCTCGGGCACCTCGAAGACCGAGACCTCGATGAGATCGCCGGGTCCCAGGGGGAGATCCTGCAAGTCCACCGGCGCGGAGGTGAAGCTCAGGAGGCGGGCGTTGAGCTGGTTCGTGCCGGGATCGGTCGAGATGGGCCCGCCGCCGACGGGAGTCAGCGGCATTCTGGGTCCACCCGCGACGCCGGCGTTGGCCGGTGTCCCCGGTCCGGGAGCGGAGGGCCCGGGCCCGAAGGTGGGGCGGGGAGAGACTCCGCCGCAGGCCGACAGCGAGATTCCCACCACCGCGATCGCGGCAAAGCCGAAGCCTCGCCCGACCCTGCCCTTCACGACTGCAACCTCCCGGTCACGAACGGAGCGAGGCTCGCCTATTGAGGGGGCGCGGAAATCGCGGCGACCCACAGGACTCGCGCGGCTCGACCGACGCCCATCCACCCTCCCTCAACACCTGCTAGCGCGTTTCGCCTCGATATCTCGCTTCGTGGGACGACGTGGTTGAGACACCCTACGGGGAACACATGTCATGTGTCAAGGGAAAAATGCCTAGATATTCGCGAAGACACGCGCAGGCTGTCGGGCATTCCACCCGTGAGTGACACCTCGTCGCGCTCGCTCCCGCTGCACCCGACCAGGAGGGGTGCCAAGGCGCCGTCGGACATCGAGATCTCCTCGGTCTGGTCGCCCGGGTCACAGGCGACGACCTGCCCGAGGCCCAACCTTCACCGGAGTCGAGGTCGATCTCGGCGGCGGAGTCGGGGCCGCGGCGCCGCCCGGCACGCCGCCGAGGAAGAATCGCGCGGCTTGAAGGGCAAGGCGAGCGGGAGCCTACTGGGCATCTTGACCCAAATACCGCGCGTAGCTACAGTAGCTACGAAGGAGGGGTCACGAATGAGTACCGTGGGGGTCCGGGATCTCAAGAATCGACTCACCCAGTACCTGCGGCGCACTCGGCAGGGTGAGGAAGTCGTCATCACCGACCGCGGGCGTCCAATCGCGGTGATCCAGCCCATCCAGTCGGCCATGAGGCTCGCCAGCCGTGACGCGCGGCTCGCCAGGCTCGCCGCCCGGGGTCTGCTCACGCTTCCCGCACGCACGCCGCTCAAGTCGGTCAGGCCCGTCCGGGTATCAGGCTTGCCCATGTCACAGGCCATCCTCGAAGATCGGCGTTGAACTATCTCGACACCAGTGCCCTGATCAAGCGATTCGTGTCGGAACAGGGCTCGCGCATGGTGCAAACCCTCGTAACCCGGGAAGGCCCGATCGCGACGGCCAAGATCGCGTACGCCGAGGTCTACGCGGGTCTCGCGCGAAAGCGCCGGGAAGGTCATTTGGCGCCGAGCCAGTACGCCCGAGTCACATCCCAGTTCGAGCGCGACTGGCTCGCATATGTACGCATCGATCTCCACGACGAGGTGCTCCGGATCGCCCGGGACCTCGTCCAGCGGCATCCCTTGAAGGGGTTCGATGCGATCCATCTTGCGTCAGCCCTGAGTCTTGGACGGGGCCTCGAGGAGGAGGTCAGTTTCGTCGCCGCCGACGAACGCCTTCTGCGCGCGGCCGAAGCGGAGGGGCTGCGTCCCTTTGACGTCGCGCGACCGCCGGCCTCGTGAGTCGGCTCCCCCACCGGCGCTGGACACGCCTCTGTCAGGGTCTGGGCGCCGCCGGCGTCGGGCTCCTGCTGGCCTCGGCATTCACGCCGCTGCCGACCGTCCTCGGTCGCGCGCTGGGCGGCGACAGTCCCCAGCTCGAGCCGGCCGAGGCGATCGTGGTGCTGGGGACCGAGCTCCGCCCCGACGGCACCCTCACCAACACCTCGCTCCGTCGCACCATCCATGGCATCCTCCTGTTCCGGCAGGGCCTCGCGCCGATCCTGGTCTTCCTGGGGCCGCCCCGCGCCGGCGGGCGCCGAGCCGAAGCGGAGGTGCGCGCCGAGCTCGCCCGCGAGCTCGGTGTCGCCCGGGAGGCCGTGCTGACCGACGCCCAGGCGTGGACGACCCGGGAGGAAGCGGAGCGCGTATGGGCACTCCTCGGGCCGCGGAGTCTTCGGAGGATCCTCCTGGTGACCGAGGCCCAGCACATCCCGCGGGCCCGCGCCGTCTTCGAGCGCGCCGGCTTCACGGTACTGGCGGCCCCGGCCGACGGGCTCGGCATCATCGGACCCGATCCGGAGGCGCGCCTCCGCCTGATGCGGGACGTCCTGGAGGAGTGGCTCGCGCGCCTCTACTATCGAGCTGCGGGCTACCTCTGAATCACACCCTTGTGACCTGCAGTCGCCGGCTGGTATCCTGATTTGTGGAAATTCACATTTTCATTAAGTCGGGCCTGAGGTGATGGATGCCGGGAAAGAAGCTCTCCGCGAAACTCGTGCGCCCTCTTCCAAGGGGACAGATCACGCTCCCGGTCGAGTTCAGGCGACGCCTGAAGATCGACGCCGACACGATCCTCAACGTCACCCTGAAGGGTGACCGCATCGAGATCATTCCTCTCCGAGCTGTTCCCCGGGGTGTGACCCTGCGCGAATATGCGGAAGACGACATCGCGCGCTTCCTCAAGGAGGACCGCCTCGATTCAGCCACGGCGGCGAAGGTCCGCCGCCTGTTGGGTCGTAAGCCGGGGTGAGGGCCGGGCCACGTCTCTTCCTGGATGCCAGCGTGTGGATTGCTGCCGCCGGGTCTCCGACCGGCGCTTCGAGCCTCGTGCTCGCCCTCTGCCGTCACCGGCACGCTAGCGCGACCAGCAGTCAACTGGTCCTCAGCGAAGCTGAACGGAACCTCGCGCGAAAACTCGGGCGGAACGCCTTGCTGCGGTTCTACCAGGAAATCGCGACCCTCGACCTCGAAGTGGTCGATCCTCCGATCTTAGAAGAAATCGCCACCCAGGCCCGGATCATCGATGCCAAGGACGCCCATGTCCTGGCCGCGGCCCTGAAAGGACAGGTGGACGTGCTGCTGACGCTGGACAGGAGACACTTCTTCGCCCCATCGGTCCTCGAGGCGCGTTTGCGGTTTCAGATCCTGACGCCCGGTGACTTCCTCCGGGACCTGATCCGGTAGGGAAGCGCGGCCTGAACGAGTCCGGGGCATGAAGCCTGCGTTTCTGCTGCTGCTGGTGGGGCTCACGTCGGCCGCCGCCTACCTCGCCGGCGTCCGCGCCTTCGGGCTGGCCGGGCGCCGGCTCGGCCCGGCGCTGAGCCGGGTGC
Organism: Candidatus Methylomirabilota bacterium; assembly: GCA_036005065.1. NCBI lineage: Bacteria > Methylomirabilota (SeqCode) > Candidatus Methylomirabilota bacterium. Next base: position 16,586 of record DASYQW010000012.1, read on the forward strand.
TCGAGTGCGCCGGGCTGACGCTCGTGTTCTTCGGCGCAAACGTCGCCCTCGGGGTCGGCGCGATCCTGGCGGCCCGCGCCCTGACCGGCGTGTTCGTGTCACTCTACCTCGCCCACGACCTGGTGCTGCTCGTCCTTTCCCTCTTTCAGGCGCTCGTCTTCACCTGGTGGCGGGCGCCAAGTCCCGGACAAAAGGAGCGGGCCCAGGGGGGAGGCGCGATTGACCACACGTGACCTACGTGTTACACGTAGTTTCGTGTAGCCACAGTCAAAGCGGACGGGTATGAAGCAGAACATTACGCTAAGCCTGGAGAGAGAGCTCCTCCGGAAAGCCAAGGTGTTGGCCGCCCGGAAGGGGACATCCGTGAGTGGGCTTTTAGCCCAGTACCTCGAACGCGTGCTCAAGGAGGAGAGTGCCTACGAGCGGGCGCGTAAGGACGCCCTCGCGGTTCTGGCTCGCGGCTTCCACCTCGGCGGAAAAATCCTGACCAGCCGCGAGGAGTGGCATGCCCGATAGGGTTTTCATCGACACGAACGTGCTGATCTACGCTCACGATGTAGACGCGCTCCGCAAGCACGAAATCGCGTCGGAGATTCTGCGGGAGCTCTGGTCGACGCGCCGAGGGGTTCTCAGCACGCAGGTGCTCCAGGAGTTCTACGTCAACGTGACTCAGAAGATTCCCGCTCCCCTCCCACGCAGCCTCGCGAGGCAGATCGTGCGCCAGTATTTCGTCTGGCACGTCGAGCTTCTGCCCCCCGCCCTCATCCTCAAGGCCTCGGACATCGAGGAACGCCATCAGCTCTCGTTCTGGGACGCCCTCATTCTGAGCGCGGCCGCCGAGGCCGGTGCCACCAAGCTCCTGACGGAAGACCTCAATCCAGGCCAAACCATCGAGGGCGTCCTGATCGAGAACCCTTTCACCCCGGTTCCCGGGTAGCTCTCTTTTCCCCTCGAGCCTGAAGTTCACCCGGGAGGTCGTGGGTCGGGCAGCAGCCGGCAGCTCGCCCCGAGCGCGCGATGCGTCGAGCAGCGCTCCGAGCGGCGGCTGTGCCGCCGCAACCGAGGGGGGCATCGGGGGGTCTCGGAAGATCCCCCGAAATGACCTGGGAGCCTGTCGGAGGAATCAGCAGCGGATGGCGCCGATCACCGAATGCGTCGAGTAGCGTCCGAGCGGCGGCTTTGCCGCCGCAACCCCTTGGGGGTGGGCCTGGGAGGGGGCCGTCGAGGCCCCCTCCCATGATCTAGGTGCCCTTGCGAACCGTGATGGCCCAGAGGGTGGCGCCCACCTGCTCCACGCCGAGCACGACATGCCCGGCCCCGGTCAGGCTGCGGGGCACGTCCGCCGCGGAAGTTTCGTTCCCGACCACGACCCGCAGGAGCTGGCCGGGCGCGAGCGGCTCGAGCGCGAGCTTCGACTTGAGGAAGGTGTAGGGGCACACTTCGGTCCGGAGGTCGAGCTCGGCGTCCGCTTCCCCCCTCTCCCTTCCAGGGAGAGGGATGGGATACCGCCCGGGCTCGCGCAGGAACGCCAGCAGCGTCTCGTTGAACGGCTCGGGAGCGTCCAGGTTCACGAAGTGACTCGCGCCCGGCACCATCCAGAGCCGCGCTCCCGGGATCGTGCGGGCCATGAAGCCGGAAGTCTGGACGCACGCCTCGTCGTGCTCACCGTACACCACGAGGGTCGGCACGCGCAGCGCCGCCAGCCGCTCCCGGAGCGCGTAGATGGGGGGCCGCGTCGCGAGCGCGTGGAGCGCGGTCAGCCCGATTCCATGGGGCGGCTGAGCCAGGATGAACTCCCGGAGCTGGGCGGCCTCGCGGGCCCCCCGCTCGGCGAAGCCGGCGAAGACGGCCCACCCGAGCGCCGCCTGGAAGAACGCCTCCATGCCATGCCGGGCCGCCTCGGCATACTCCGCGCAGCGCGCGCGGAAGCCGTCGGGGTCCTCGGATCCCGCGCCGGTGTCGCACGGGATCAGCGCCCGCACGCTTTCCGGGTGGGCGAGCGCGAGGTTCAGGGCGATGTTCCCGCCCATCGACAGCCCGCAGACGGCCGCCGGCTGCGCCCCGAGCTGGGTGAGGAGGCCGTGGGCGTCCGCGACCGAGAGCGTCTGGGAGTAAGCGGTGGGGGCGGTCGGCGCCTCCGAGCGCCCGAACCCCCGGCAGTCGTAGCTGATCACGCGGAAGTGCCGCGCGAAGAAGGCCACCTGGGGCGCCCACATCCTCATCCCCACCGGAAAGGCGTGGATCAGGAGCAGAGGGGCGCCCCGGCCGGCCTCTTCGTAGTAGAGCGAAACCCCGTTGACGCGCGCGGTGGGCATCGGTCAGTCGTCCCGCTCCGGCGCCAGGAGCGCATCGGCGGCGGCCTTCAGGAGCAGGAACAGGCTCCCCTTCACCTCCGCCTCGTGGGCCGCGGCATCGCCGGTCGCCGGGTAGAAGGTGCCGATCAGATAGGGGATCAGATGTGGCTGCGGAAACTCGCCGCTCCGCGCCAGGAAGCGCTCGTCGGCGCCGTCCCAGCGCTCCAGCCACTCGACCGTCGCCTCGTACGCGCGCCCCACTCGCTCCCGCGAGACCGTTGGCAGCGGGGCCTCGCGGTGCGCCTCGATCACCTTGGCGAGGAGGAACAGGAGTCCCAGCGCGACCTTCCGGACTCCGACGTCGAACTCGTCGGTAACCGACTCCGCCAGCGCGATCAAGTGCGGCTGTCGATCGATGAACGTTCGCGCCTCGGCCCGCGAGCGCTCCGGCTCGTAAGCGCTGAGCGTCTGCCACACGTCCCCGACCAGCTCGACGTCGAGCTCCCGCGGCGGCGTGATATGCTTCCTCGGGCCTTAAAGCTCGGCCGCCACCAGCGTCTCGGTGGCCTGCACCCCGTGGATTCCACGGATCTGACCGACCACGAGCCGGGTCAGCGCGGACAGGGTCTTGGCCTCGGCATGCACGACCGCGTCCCATCCGCCGAAGACGAGCGTGAGGTCGACGACGCCGGGAACGCTGCGGATCTGGGTCAGCGCGTCGGCCTCGAGCCCGGGCAAGAGACGGAGGAGGATGTACCCTGTGACCATGTGTCGTGTCGCCTCCATGGAAGGTCGGGGTATCGAGCGTTGGGCGCATTCTAGCACCGTGACGGAGAACCCCGGAAGCCGGCCCGGGGGCCCCGCGGGGACGGAGAGGTAGCGGCATGGAGTCGAAGGCGTGGCTCGTCGTCGGCTTCCTCGGGCAGGCCTGCTTCTCGGCGCGCTTCCTCGCGCAGTGGATCGCCTCCGAGCGACGCCGCCAGAGCGTGGTCCCGATCCACTTCTGGTACTTCAGCGTGGCGGGCGGTCTGATCCTGCTGGCCTACGCCCTCCACCGGATGGATCCCGTCTTCATCCTCGGTCAGGCCGCCGGCCTCATCGTCTACGGCCGCAACCTCTATCTGATCGCCCGTCAGCGCCAGGTCCCGCCGGCCCCGCTCGGCGGCTGAGCATTCGCGCCGCGGCGCACTTCCGATGGCGAACGGTCGGCGACTGCCTTAGAATAGGTCGCGTTGCCCTCGGCCGCTTCGCCGCTCCTCCGCGAAAGGAGACATGTGTGAGTCAGCAGCACTGGATGCGTGGACTCGACCGTCCCATTCTCATGATCCCCGGTCCCACCGAGGTCCCCTGGCGTGTGATCCGTGCCATGGCGCAGCCCGCCATGATCCAGTACGAGCCGCCGTTCGACGAGGAAATCCTCGAGCCCGCCTGTCTCGATCTCCGCCAGGTCTTTCAGACGACCGGCGAGGTGATCGCCCTGCCGGGCTCCGGCCGCACGGGCCTCGAGGCCGCGGCGCTGTCGCTGGTCGAGCCCGGTGACCGCGTCGTGGTCGTCGTCGCCGGCGTATTCGGGGCGCTGATGCAGGAGATCATGGAGCGCGCCGGCGCCACGGTGACGCCGTTCACCGTCGAGTGGGGCCGCGCGCTCGACCTCGAAGCGCTCGAGCGCGCGGTGGGACAGGTGCGGCCGCGGATCCTGTCGCTCGTCCACAACGAGACGTCGACGGGCCTGACCTATCCGGCGGCCGCGGTGGGCGAGGTGGCGCGACGCCACGGCGCGCTCTACCTCCTCGACACGGTCTCGTCGCTGGCCGGCCTCGACGTCCAGACGGACTCCTGGGGCGTGGACATCAACATGACAGGATCCCAGAAGTGTCTGGCCATGCCGCTCGGCCTGGCCGTCGTCTCGGTCTCCCCGCGGGCCTTCGAGGCGATGGAGCGGCGGAGCCGCCGGTCCTCGAGCTATGCCTACGACCTGATGCGCTGGAAGCGCCAGTGGGTCCCGGCCTCTCGCGGGGGCGGGGTGCCGGAAGGCGGGCGGCGCCACCAGCCGATCTCGATGCCGACGCACCTGATCCAGGCTCTCCGGGAGACGACCAAGATGATCCTGGAGGAGGGAATGCCGCACCGGATCCGGCGGCACCGCATCGCGGGGAAAGCCTTCCGGGCGGGACTCGCCGCGCTCAAGCTCGACCTCTTCGGCGACCTGGCGCTGGCCTCCGACACCGTCTCGTGCTTCCGGATGCCTCCGGGAATCGGGGCGGCGGCCGCGGTCCGGCGGATGCGGGACGCCTACGGCATCCTCGTCTCCACCGGCATCGGCGCGGATCCGCTGCGGCAGGGCGCGCTCCGCGTCGGCACCATGGGTCTCACCGCGAGCCCGCTCTACGTGCTGCCGACGCTCTCGGCCCTCGGCATGGCGCTTCGAGACCTCGGCTACAAGGCCGACACCGGAGAGGGGCTCGCCGCGGCCCAGGGCGTGTTCGACGCCGAGTCGCCGTAGCGGGTCCACTGCACCGTGGGCCTCACACCCCCGAATGGGGAAGCAGCGGGGGGGAGTGGTTCGAACTCCCTCCCGACCTTGAAGATTGCCGTCCCTGACGACTTCCCGCCGGCGCTGACGGGCTCGACGGCGGAGGCGCGGCTCCGGGCGCTGGGCCAGGTCACCGTCTATACCGAGCGCGGCGCCGATCAGGAGGCGGAGTTGATCCGCCGGATCGGCGACGCCGAGGTCGCCGTCAACATTCGCGCTCACGCGCGCTTCACCGACCGCGTGATCGCCGGCTGCTCGCGCCTCCGCCTCATCTCGATCTGGGGCACCGGCGTCGACAACGTCGACCTCGAGGCCTGCCGGCGGCGTGGGGTGGCCGTCACGAACACGCCCGGCGTCAACGCCGACGCCGTCGCCGAGCACACCATCGCGTTGATGCTCGCCGCGATGCGCCGGCTGCCGGCCCTCGACCGGGAGGTCCGGGGCGGCCAGTGGCCGCGGGGCCTCCTCTTCCAGGCACGCGGCAAGACGCTCGGCCTCCTGGGGCTCGGCGCCATCGGGAGCCGGGTGGCCGCGATGGCCGGGGCGCTGGGGATGACCGTGCTGGCCTGGACCCTTCGCCCCGACGACGGACGGGCCGCGGCGGCCGGGGCTCGCGCCGTTCCTCTCGAAGCCCTCCTGCGAGAGGCGGACGTCGTGAGCTTGCACCTCCGCCTCACGGCCGAGACGCGCGGCTTCCTCGGCCCCGATCGGCTCGGCCTCATGAAGCCGACGGCCTTCCTGGTCAACACCGCCCGGGGCGCCCTCGTCGACAAGGACGCCCTCGTCCGGGCGCTCCGCGAGGGGCGCCTGGCGGGGGCCGGACTCGACGTCTTCCACGAGGAGCCGGTTGCGCCCGACGATCCGGTGCTGACCCTGCCCACCGTGGTCCTGACGCCGCACAACGCCGGGATGACCCGGGAGGTGATCGAGGGCGGCCTGCACCGGGCAGTCGAGAACATCGAGAATTTCCTGCGGGGCGCGCCGACCGACATCGTGGTCGCCCCGTCTCCCCGCGCTGACGCGTCCCGATGACTGAGCCGCGCGGGTACCCGTTCGGGCTCGACGCCGACAGGCTGATCGACCTCGTCTCCACGTGCTGGCGGAGCCACGACGGCCAGTGGTTCCTGAAGGTCGCCGCGCGCGTCGGGCTCGAGGAGGCGATGCGGCTCAACGAGCGCGCCATCGCGAGCCTGGCCCGGATCGAGCTCAGGGAGTTCAAGCGCGTGACCGGCACCGAGTCCCTCGACACCATCGATGAGGTCGCCGACTGGTACCGCCTCTCCTGGTACATCTTCGGCGGGCTGGAGCGACCCCAACGCCGTCTGAGCGTGGTGGACGCCGACACCCTCGTCGTGGAAAACGCCCAGTGCTTCGGCGAGCCCATAGCCGAGCGGAGTGGCTACGGCCACCTGCGCCCGGGCGAGTACCCCCCGTGCCTCGGCTGGCTCGAGCGCCAGCGAGCCTGGGGAGACGCGCTGAGCCGCCGGTATCGGTTCACGGTCGACCGGGAGCCGGGCGAGGGCCGTCCCTGCCGCTACGTCGTGCGCCGTTCGGCAGCCCACTCCGCTCCCTCTCCCTTCCAGGGAGAGGGTTGGGGTGAGGGTGGATAGCGGCGCGTGGTTTCCCCCCTCACCCTGACTCTCTCCCCCGATGGGGGAGAGGGGAACAGGAGCAGACGCGCTTCGGATATTCGCCGGTTAGGGCTAGAATCACAGCGAGGCCTCGTCATGCGCTGGCGCCTCGCCCTCCTCCTCGCCGTTCTTTTCGTCGTCCTTCCCGCGACCGGACTGGCCCAGGACTGGAGCGGCGCGTCCCTCCGCTCGGCCCCTGTCCTCCAGCTTCCGCCGGGATACCGGGTCGACGTCGTCGGTGCCGGCTTTGCCCTCCCCCAGGACCTCGCCGTCGACCCCCCGGATGGGCTCTGGGTCCTGACCCAGGGCGGCCGCGCAGGCGGGGTGGCGGGGGCGCTGGCCCGGCTCCCGCTCACGGGCCCGTTCCCGGTCGAGGCGGCCACCCTCCCGGCGATCCCGATCCCCTTCTCATCCGACCCCGCGCGATTCCGCGCGGGAAGCCTCGCCCGTCACCCGAGGACGGGCGCGCTCTACGTCGCCGAGCGGCTCGGCCGCCACATCGTCCGGGTGACGCCGCGAGAAGGCGCGATCCTGTACGCGCGAGGGCTGAATCTCCTGGCCGACACGCGCAGCCTGGCGTTCGACGGCGAGGGCCGCCTGCTCGTCCTCGACTACGTCGGGCGGAGCGCGGTGGCCGACGCGCGCGCCGGGACGCCGCGAGAGCTGTTCGGCGACGCTGAGCGCGATCAAGGACCCGTGCTGTACCGGCTCCAGGTCGATGAGCCGCTCCCGTTGCCCCGGAACCTGGA
>DASYQW010000013.1 GCA_036005065.1 Candidatus Methylomirabilota bacterium
CTTCGCGCTGTCGGCCACCATGCCGCTGATGATCAGCGGGGTCCGAGCCTCGTCGATCAGGATCGAGTCGACCTCGTCCACGATCGCGTACGCGTGGCCACGCTGCACCATGTCCTCCGGGCGCATCGCCATGTTGTCGCGCAGGTAATCGAACCCGAACTCGTTGTTGGTCCCGTACGTGATATCGGCCGCATACGCCGGGCGGCGTTCGGACGGCGACATCTGGGACTGGATCAGCCCCACCGAGACGCCGAGCGCCCGGTAGATCGGGCCCATCCACTCCGAGTCGCGCTTGGCCAGGTAGTCGTTGACCGTGACGACGTGCACGCCGTCGGCGAGGGAGTTGAGGTAGGCCGCCATCGTCGAGGTGAGGGTCTTACCTTCACCCGTCTTCATCTCGGCGATGTTGCCCTGGTGGAGCGCGACCGCGCCCATCACCTGGACGTCGAAGTGCCGCTGCCCGATCGTCCTCCTCGCGGCCTCCCGGACGGACGCGAACGCCTCGGGCAGGAGGTCGTCCAGCGTCTCCCCCGCCTCGAGCCGCTCGCGGAACTCGGCGGTCTTGCCGGCGAGCTCGGCGTCGGAAAGGTCCTCGACCTCGGGCTCGTACGTGTTGACCAGCCCTGCGATCTGCGCGAGCTGCTTCTTCTTGCGGCCTTCGCCGAACTGGCCGAGCTTCTCGATGACCATGCTTCGCCTTGGTGTGGAGGGGTTGGAACCCCTATGGTACCGGAGGTCTCGAACCTGACCGATCCTCCCGGCGCCTCAGTCTCCGGGTCGCGGGCCTGGGCCGGATGCCGGCGGCGGCGAGGCCCTCATCCGGCGACGGCGCTACGTGATCTCGATCATCTTCTCGCGCACGGCGTAGACGACCGCCTCCATGCGCGAGTGGAGGTGGAGCTTCTCCAGGATGTTGCGGATGTGGTTCTTCACCGTGTTCTCGGAGATGAACAGCTTCCCGGCGATGTCCCGATTGTTCAGCCCCTGGGCGACGAGCCGCAGCACCTCCATCTCACGGTCGGTAAGCTTGGGCGCCGGCATCTGGGGCTTCTCGTCCGAGGACTTGCTCATCGCCGCGAATTCCGACAGCAGCTTGCTCGCCATCGACGGGCTGATCCGGGACTGCCCCGCCCACACCGAACGGATCGCGTCGGCGACCTCCTCGATCGGGATCTCCTTCAGCAGGTAGCCGGAGGCGCCCGCCTTGATCGCCTCGTACAGGTCCGCCTCGTCGTCGCTGATCGTGAGCATCAGGATCTTGACGTGCGGCAGCGAGTCCTTGATCTCGCCGGCGGCCTCGATCCCGGAGCGCTTCGGCATCCGGACGTCCATCAGGATCACGTCCGGCATGAGCTCCTGGGCGCGAACGACCACCTCGGCCCCGTCCGACGCCTCGCCGACGAGCTCGAGATCGGGCTCCTCGTCGAGCACCATCTTCAGCCCCCGCCGGAACAGGGCGTGGTCATCGCACACAAGCACCCGGAGCTTCTCCATGCCGGGCTCCGCCTTGCCGGTCTCGGCCTTGACGGTCTCGGCCTTGCCCGTGTAGGCCTTTTCGGTCACTCCGCGCTCCTGACCTCTGGCTCGGCGGGTCCCGCCGGGCGGCTGGCCGGATTTTACGCGACCGGCACTCGCGTTCCGCCAGGCCAGCCGACGTTCGTGGTGGTCACGGATCTGGCGCTCCAGCCGCTCCGCCACCGCGTCGAGCGCCGACTCCACGTCCTTCGCCTCGGCGTGGGCGCGGAAGGACTTGCGTGGCGCCGCGGCGACCGCCTCCACACGGTGGATGCCGCCGCGCCGCGGGTTCTTCTCGGCGATCACCTCGACCTCGAGGCGGGTGATCCGGGGCTCGATCCGCTCGAGCCTGCCGAGCTTGTGCTCGGTCACCTGCCGGAGGCGCCGTACGGTCTCCCCCCGGCCTATGAGGACGAACTCCATCCACTTCCCCTGGCCGCTTCCCCTGGCCGCTTCCCCCGGCCGCCCCGGCGGGCCCGCTCCTCACTCCGTCCCCCCGGAACCTACCCCGAGCCCGGCCCTCTGCGCTCGTCCGCCCCGAGCGCAGAGGCCCGCGTCCGGCTGACCTGGTCTTTGGCCCCACATCCGCCTGCCGGAGTGATCGCCGCCCATCGGACGGCTTCGCACCCTCTCCCGACGAGGTCTCCCCCACGGGGCAGGACTTACATCTAAACCGCGCCATGCTCACCGACCAAGGGTCGGCTTACGTGGGTCGCTTCGCCCGCGGCTGGCATCGACTGCCGGGGATCCGTTCCCCGGGGCAACCACAGACCCGGAC
>DASYQW010000014.1 GCA_036005065.1 Candidatus Methylomirabilota bacterium
CCTCGGGTACATGCTGTGGGTCGAGCCGCGGATCGCCGCCGCCGGCGTCGCGCTGTACGCCCCGCAGCTGTACGTCGTCCCCAGGATTCAGGCCGCCATCAACCGGCGCGTACAGAAGCGCATCGTGCTGGTTCGCGAGGTGGGGCAACAGATCGTCGAGAGCGCCGATACGTCACAGACTGCCGAGGCCAACGCCAAGCAATACGAGCAGCGTGTCGACGAAATCTACCGGCAGCGAAAGCGGATCGCCTATCTGAGCTATTCTCTGACGTTCATCAACAATCTCCTCGAGCACTCCGGCACCATCAGCGTTTTGCTGATCGGCGGATGGCTCGCCATTCAGGGACGAACCGACGTCGGGACCATCGTGGCCTTTGTCTCGGGTTTCGAGAAGATCTCGGAGCCGTGGAGAGAGCTCGTCTCGTTCTATCGGAGATCGTCGGACGCCGGGGTCAAGTACCGCCTCGTGCGCGACGCGCTGGGCCTCTGGAAAGCGACCTGATCGGCGACCACCTCGAAAGGTCCTGCCCGCCGTGAGATGATGAGGCGCTCCGGATCCCGGCCGCGGAGGCGGTCGGCGACCGCTGGAACGGGAGCGGCGCCGCCAACCCTTCGGGCGATTCGTCCTCGCGCGCGCCATGAGCGGGCCAGGGAGGAGAGGACGTGAAGCTGCCGCGGGAGCGCTTCGACTACTCGGCCATCGTAGACCGGCCGCCGCTCCGGCTGCCACGAGGCGCCCGGCTGGCGGTCTGGACCATCGTGAACGTCGAGGAGTGGGATATCCAGGGGCCCATGCCTCGCACCGTGCTCCCGCCCCCCGGCGGGGGCAGCGTGGTCCCTGACGTCCCGAACTGGGCCTGGCACGACTACGGGATGCGCGTGGGCTTCTGGCGGCTCAAAGCCGCTCTCGACCGCGCTCGCATCAAGGCCACCCTCGCCATCAACGCGTCGGTCTGTCTCTCCTATCCGCGCGTCGCCGAGGCGGCGCGCGACGCGGGCTGGGAGTTCATGGGCCACAGCTACGTGCAGAAGCCGCTCCACGCGGTCGAGGACCAGCGCGAGGTCATCCGGAAGTCGGTGGAGACGATCCGCAAGTTCACGGGCCGGCCGCCGCGCGGGTGGCTGGGCCCCGGTCTCACCGAGACCTGGGAGACGCTCGACATCCTGGCCCAGGAGGGGATCGAGTACGTCTCCGACTGGGTCAACGACGACCAGCCGTACGAGATCCGGACCACGACCCGACCGCTGGTGATGGTACCTTACACGCTGGAGATCAACGACATCCCGATGATGCTGATCCAGCACCACGAGGCCCCCGAGCTGTTCAACCGGGCCCGGGACCAGTTCGACCGGCTCTACGCGGAGGGGCGGCGCACGGCGCGGGTGATGGCCATCGCGGTCCACCCCTACATCAGCGGGGTGCCGCACCGGATCAAGTACTTCGAGCGGATCTACGCGTACATGAAGAAGCGGCCGGGCGTGCTCTTCTGCACGGGCGAGGACGTCCTGGCCTGGTACCGCTCGGTGGCGGGGCGGCAGTAGCGCGCGCGTCACCCGCCACGATGCGGCCGGCCATCTTCGTCACCCAGCCGATCCCCGAGGGCGCCCTGGCCCGGCTCCGCGAGGTGGGGGACGTCGAGCTGAACCCGGATCCCCTCCACATCGTCACCAAGCCCGAGCTGATCGCGATCCTCGGGCGGACCGAGTACCTGGTCTGCCTTCTCCACGACCGGATCGACGCCGAGATCATCGCCGCCGGCCCGCGACTCAAGCTGATCGCCTCCATGGCCATCGTCCCCGCGGGCGTGGACGTCGCGGCGGCCACCGCCCGCCGGATCCCGGTGACCACGATCCCGCCGGTGGTGACCGAGGCGACTGCCGACCTCCACTGGGCCCTCCTCCTGGCGGTGGCCCGGCGGGTCGTGGAAGCCGACCAGGCGGTTCGCGCGGGCATCTTCCCGGGCGGCCAGTCCGCGCAGTTCGTGGGGGCCGACGTGCACGGCCGGACGCTCGGAATCGTCGGCCTCGGCCGGATCGGCGCGGCCGTGGCCCGGCGCGCCCGGGGCTTCGGCATGCGGATCCTCTACACCAAGCGCCAGCGGCTGGCGGCGGCGGTCGAGACCGACTTCGGCGTGACCTACGTGGGCCTCGACGACCTCCTGCGCGAGTCCGACTTCGTCTCTCTCCACGTGGCGCTGATGCCGGAGACCGTCCACCTGATCGGCGCCCGCGAGCTCGGGCTCATGCGCCCGTCGGCGTTCCTGGTCAACACCGCCCGCGGCCCCATCGTGGACGAGAAGGCCCTGGTCGAGGCGCTGCGGAGCGGGACGATCGCGGGGGCCGCCCTCGACGTCTTCGAGGAGGAGCCGCGGGTCGAGCCCGGGCTCGTGAAGCTGCCGAACGTGGTGCTGACGCCGCACCTCGGCAGCGCGGCCCGGGGCACGCGGGCCCGGATCGCGGGCATCGTGGCCGACAACGTGGTGGCGGCGATCGAGGGCCGCCACCCGCCCAACGTCTACAACCCCGGGATCTACGCGGGCTGAGCCGGCGATGGCATTCCGGGTGACCCGGGCCCTTGTCGTCATCCGCGATCTCGGCTACCGGGAGGGACAGGATGTCGTCATCGGGCGGCGATTGGCCGAGGGGAGGAGCGAGCGACTCGATGAGCTCGCCGCCGAGCCGGTCCGTCTCAAGGTTGACGTCATCGTGGCGGTGACCACCCTGCCCTCGCTGGCCGCCAAGCGGGCGACCAGCACGATCCCCATCGTCATGGGGGGGCCGGCCGACCCGGTCGGAATCGGCAACTCAGTAGGGCGACCGCGAACATGCTCTCGAAAGGAGGCATCGACATGAGGCGGATTCTCACGCTGATCTTGACCGTGGCGGTCGGGTTCGCGGCAGGTGTTGGGGTTCAGGGTCTGAATGCGCAGCCGGCTGAGATCAAGCGCACCGTGCTCCTCAAGACCGATCTCCCGGGAGTCGAGGGGAAGGAAGCGGTCGTGTTCATCGCCGAGATCCCGGCCGGGGTCGCGACCGGCAAACACCGTCACCCGGGGAACGAACTGATCTACGTGCTTGAGGGTTCCTACATCTTGGAGGTCGACGGGACGGGTCCCGTTCCCCTGAAGGCCGGTGAGGTCAGGCACGCGCCGCCCGGCGAGGTGCACGAGGCCAAGACCTTCGGGAGCCCCGGCCCCAGTAAGGTCCTGGTGTTCCTGCTGGCGGAAAAGGGCCAGCCGCTCGCGATCCCGGTGCACTGACTGACCCGGTGGACCGGCGGGAGTGCGCGGCCATGAGGCTCTCGTCCGGGCGGACGAACTGATCCAGTGACGATGCGCCCGGCGCCGCTGCTCGACTGAGGTCGGCGATGGAATTCTGGGTGACCCAGGCGTTCAACGGGATCT
>DASYQW010000015.1 GCA_036005065.1 Candidatus Methylomirabilota bacterium
GAAGAGGGCCCCGCCCTAGCTTTCCCCACCACGGGCGCGGAGATAGCTCTCGACCGCCGACAGCGCGCGCGTCTGGTAGTCGAACATCAGCCGGCTCACCTCGGCCCACCGGAGGGCCAGCTCCCCTGCCGCCTTGCTGTAAGCTTCCAGGGCGGCCACCGGGGCCGTCCCGGCGCTCGGCTCGCGGATCGCGCCCGTGAGCGCGTCCAGGGCGTCCTCGCAATTCGTCACCGACACGCCAAAGACCTTCAAGAGCTTGCGGGTCGAGTCCTCCGGCATGTGAGTCCTTCCCCTCCCCCTCAGGTCTCCGGGAGCTCGGGCACCGCCTTCCAGAGCGGCGGTCCCTCGGGCTTGAAGTTCTTGGTACTGACGAAGTGCATTCCGTGGTGAAGATTCAGCTTGAACTTACCCCCGCCGAAGCGCTCGCGCAGGAACGCTTCGGGAGCCTCGAGGAACGGACGCATTTCGTCACCGCCGAGCTTGAGCAACCGCTTGAAGCGGATGGTTCCCATCCAGGGCTCCTGCACGAGAAGCGTACAGGAGAGGTCCGGCCAGAGGCGCGCCAGCTCCGTCAGGATCTCCTGGGGCGTAGGGTTCGCGTTCCCCCGGGCCTCCAGGCACCGGTCCACGTAGGGCTCCAGCAGTCCCCACGCCCACGCGGGAACGGGATCGCCGCTCACTGGGATGCTGTAGCACGTCAGGTGATGGCCGTCAATCGCGGCGACCGCGCGGGGTTCCGTGCCGCCACGACCGTCGGTATCATGAGGTCATGCGGAACTTCGAGATCGCCGCGCTCTTCCACGAGATCGGGGACTTGCTCGAGATCCGGGACGAGAACGTCTTCCGCATCCGGGCCTATCGGCGGGCGGGCCAGTCGCTCGAGAGCCTGGCGGAAGACGTCCTGGCCGCCCTCGACGCCGGCAAGAAGATCCCCGGGATCGGTGCGGACCTGGCCGCGAAGATCCGGGAATACGCGGCGACCGGCAGCCTCGCGTACCTGGAGGAGCTCCGGCAAGGGCTGCCCCGGGGCGTCCGCACGGTCATGTTGCTCCCCGGCATCGGCCCCAAGACGGCGAAGCTCCTCCACGAGAGGCTCGGGATCGACTCCGTCGAGCGCCTCGAGGAGGCCTGCCGGTCGGGCAAGATCCTCGAGGTGCCGGGCATCCGGCAGAAGACCTGTGACAACATCCTGCGCGGGATCGATTCCTGGCGACTCGGCCAGGCGCGGATGCCGCTCGCCAAGGCCCTGGCGCTGGCCGAGGGGCTGGTGCGGGCGCTCGGCCCGGAGCCCGCGGTGCGTCGGATCGAGGTGGCGGGCTCGCTGCGCCGGCGGGTGGAGACCGTCGGCGACATCGACATCCTGGTCACCTCCGATCGCCCCGCCGCCGTCCTCGACCGCTTCGTCGCCCTTCCCCAGGTCGCCGCTGTTCTGGCTCGCGGCGACACGAAGTCCTCGATCCGCCACCGGGAGAACCTCCAGGTCGACCTCCGCGTCGTCGAGCCCGAGGCCTTCGGAGCGGCGCTTCAGTACTTCACCGGCTCGAAGAATCACAACGTCAAGCTCCGCGAGCTGGCCGTTCGGAAGAAGCTCAAGATCAGCGAGTACGGCGTGTTCGACGACCGCGGCCGCCGGGTGGCCGGCCGTACCGAGGAAGAGGTCTACGCGGCCGTCGGGCTGCCGTGGATCCCACCCGAGCTGCGGGAGGATTCGGGCGAGATCGAGGCCGCCCTGGCCGGGGCGCTTCCCCCGCTCCTCGAGGTCGGCCACATCCGGGGGGATCTGCATGCCCACACCGACTGGTCGGACGGACACCACCCGCTGGAGGAGCTGGTGGCGGCGGCCGAGGCCCGCGGGTACGAGTACATCATCGTCTCCGACCACTCGCGCTCGGCGACGATCGCCCGCGGCCTCACCCCGGACCAGGTCGGCGACCAGATCCGGAAGATCCACGCCCTCCAGCCGCAGCACCGGATCCGCATCCTGACCGGGTCGGAATGCGACATCCTGGCCGACGGCTCCCTGGACTTTCCCGACGACGTCCTGAGCCAGCTCGACGTGGTGCTGGCGGCCGTCCACTCGCGGTTCAAGCAGCCCGGGACCGAGATGACAGCCCGGATCTGCCGCGCCCTCGAGAACCCCCACGTGCGGATCCTGGTACACCCGACCGGGCGACTCATCGGCTCCCGGGATCCCTACGACGTCGATCTCGAGCAGGTCTTCGCGGTCGCCCGGCGGCACGGCAAGGCGGTCGAGATCAACTCGTCGCCCTGGCGCCTCGACCTGAAGGACGTCCACGCCCGGCGGGCGCGCGACCTCGGGCTAGAGATCTCCGTCGACACCGATACCCATTATCTGTCCGAGCTGGACAACATCGCCCTCGGCGTGGCCACCGCTCGGCGAGCGTGGATCGGCCCCGACCGCGTCGTCAACGCGCTCCCCTTGCCACGCCTGCTGGAGTGGGCGAGGGCCGG
>DASYQW010000016.1 GCA_036005065.1 Candidatus Methylomirabilota bacterium
GTAGCCGCCGCTCTGCTGCACGATCCCGTAGACGGTCGAGAGGCCGAGCCCGGTGCCCTTGCCCTTGTCCTTGGTGGTG
Organism: Candidatus Methylomirabilota bacterium; assembly: GCA_036005065.1. Lineage (NCBI taxonomy): Bacteria > Methylomirabilota (SeqCode) > Candidatus Methylomirabilota bacterium. The sequence continues at coordinate 80 of DASYQW010000016.1, forward strand.
AAGAACGGCTCGAAGATGCGCTGCTGGGTCTCCTTGTCCATGCCGTGGCCGGTGTCGCTCACGGCCAGCATCACGTACCGTCCGGGACGGACGGTGACGTGCTCGTGGGCGTACTCCTCGTCGAGGTCGGCGTTGCCCGCCTCGAGCACGAGCCGGCCCCCGCGGGGCATGGCGTCGCGGGCGTTGACGGCCAGGTTCAGGATCACCTGGTCGAGCTGCACCGGGTCGGCCTTGACCCGGCCCACCCCCGGCTCGCCCCTCGTCACCAGCTCGATGTCCTCGCCGATGAGCCGCTCCAGCAGGCCGCGTGAGTGCTCGAGGACCTCGGCGACGTCCAGCACCTTCGGCTGCAGGAGCTGCTTGCGGGAGAAGGCCAGGAGCTGCCGCGTCAGCGCGGCCGCGCGTTCGGCGGCCCGCGTCACCTCGGACACGTGGCGCCGGAGCGGATCGTCGGCGCCGAGCCGACGCAGCATCAGCTCGCTGTAGCCGAGGATGGCGGTCGTGAGGTTGTTGAAGTCGTGGGCCACCCCCCCGGCCAGCCGCCCGATCGCCTCCATCTTCTGCGCCTGGCCGAGCTGGGCCTCGAGGTCCCGGCGGACCGTGAGGTCGCGGACGTTGACGACGATCGTGAGCTTGCCGTTCTCGTCCCGGCGGCTCTTCGCCACCGCTTCGATGTTCCGCCACGAGCCGTCGCGGTGGAGGGCGCGGGTCTCGACGAGCTCGGTCCGTCCGGGCTCCTGGAGCAGTTTCCGGACGGCTTGCGAGATCCAGGGCCGGTCCTCCGGAGGAAGCAGCTCCAGCCCGCTGCGGCCGCGCCGGTCCTCGGGGCGCCAGCCCAGCATCTTCTCCAGCGCCGGGCTCTCGTAGAGCACGGTGCCCTCGGCGTCCAGCACGACGATCGGGTCCGATGCGTTCTCGATGAGCGACCGGAAGTACTCTTCGCTGCGCCGGAGGGCCTCCTCCGCGCGCTTGCGATCGGTGACGTCCATCAGGGTCCCCACCGCGCCGAGGAAGCGTCCCTGTCCATCCCGCCACGGGAAGGAATGATCGGCCAGCCATCTCAGCTCGCCGTTCTTCGTCCGCACCTGGTAGTCGGCGGAGAACTCGCCCGACTGCTCGATCTGGCGGGCCCATTCCCGTTTCCCGATCGCGACCGCCCTCCCGGCGGTGTCCGTGACGCTCACGATGAGCCCGTTCAGGCCTACGCCGTTGATCTCTCTCGGCCCGTAGCCGGTGAGCCGCTCGATGCCGGGACTCACGTAGTCGTAGACCATGTCGGGGAACCGCAGGCGATAGACGACGTCCGCGGTGTTCTCCACGACGAACCGGAAGCGCTCCTGCGCTTCGCGAAGGGCGTCTTCCGCCTCCCGCCGGCGGCGGCGCCCGGCGGCCTCGCCCAGCTCACGGCGGATCGCGACCACCAGCCGGGAGAGATTCTCCTTCTGGACGTAATCGTGGGCGCCGGCCTTCATGGCCTCCACCAGCTCCGCCTCGGTGACCGTGCCGGAGATGACGATCGTCGGGATGTCGAGCTGCAGATGGCGGAGGTGCCGGAGGACGCCGAG
>DASYQW010000017.1 GCA_036005065.1 Candidatus Methylomirabilota bacterium
CGGGCCTCGAGGGCCTGGAACACCACCCGCTCGAACAGGAGCCCGAGCCCGCCGATGACGACCAGGACGCCCAGCATCACGTCGGTGTTGAGGAACTCCTTGGCATCGAAGATCACCCAGCCGAGCCCCCAGGCGCTGGCCGCGATCATCTCGCCGCCGACCACCGCGATCCAGGACCGGGCAAAGGCCTGCCGGAGTCCCGTGATCACGAGCGGCAGCGCGCCGGGCAGGACGACCTTGCGGAACAGGGCCTGATCGTCGGCGCCCATCGCCGAAGCGGCCCGGAGCCAGAGCCGGTTGATCGACCGGACTCCGGTCCACGTGTTGTACATCAGGGGAAACGTGGCGGCGTAGAAGACGAGCATGATCGTCGCCGTGTTCCCCAGCCCGAACCAGAGGATGAACAGCGGCACCCAGGCGAGCGACGGGATCGGCATGAGCACGCTCAGGAGCGGCAGGAAGAACCGCTCGGCCGGACGCCACCGGCCCATCAGCAGGCCGAGCGGAATGCCGACCAGCGCCGCCAGGGCGAGCCCCGACAGCACGCGGTAGAGGGTGAAGAGCGCGTGGCCGAAGAGCGAGCCGTCCAGGACCATCCGGAGGAGGGCGCCGGCGATCGTCTCCACGGTGGGGGTGAGGGCCGGGGCGAAGAGCCGGCTGCGGGCGAAGGCCTCCCACGCCAGGCCGAGGAGCACCACCCCGGCTGCGCCCCGCGCGATGCGTCGCCAGGCGCGGGTCACGCTTCCATCATTCCCCATCGGACGACCGTGAAGCGCTCGAGCCGCTCGAAGACGACCCGCTCCAGCAGGAATCCGATGATCCCGATCACGGCGATCCCGGCCAGCATGACGTCGGTGTTGAGGAACTCGCGGGCGCCGAAGATGAGCCAGCCGAGCCCGCGGGGCACCGAGGTGAGCATCTCGGCCGCCACCAGCACCCGCCAGGCCCGGGCCAGGGCCAGCCGGAGCCCCGTCAGGATGTACGGCAGGGCACCGGGCAGGATCACCTTGCGGAAGAGCTGGTGCTCCGGCGCCCCCATGGCTTCGGCCGCCCGGATCCAGATGTCCTTCACCGCCTTCACGCCCGTCCAGGTATTGATGGCCGCCGGGAAGGCGGCGGCGACCGCGACCAGCAGCACCGCCGGAAGATTGCCGAGGCCGAACCACAGGATGAAGAGGGGCGCGTAGGCCAACCCCGGGATCGGGCTGCCGATGCTCACCAGCGGCAACAGGACGTCTTCGGCCCAGCGGTAGCGGCCCATCGCGATCCCGACCGCGACCCCCAGGATGGCGGCCAGGGCGAACCCGAGTCCCAGGCGGATGATCGTCCCCTGGGCGTGCGACAGGAGGACGCCGGAGGCGAGCAGGCCGCCGAAGGTCTGGATGACGGTCCCGAGGCTCGGGAAGAGCTTCGCCGGCAACGGGCCGAACGCGGCAAAGAGCTCCCACGCGACGGCCAGGATCGCGAAGGGCAGCAGGAACTCACCGGCGGCGCGGAGACGCCCGGCCGCTGCTCGGTCCCGAGACGCGGGCCGCGCGGCGGGCGGCGCGACCGCCTCGACTCCGCGGCTCACTGGATGACGTCATCCGCCCGGAGCAGGATCGACTGCGGGATCATCCCTTCATCGCCTGCTCGAGGAGGTCGCGCCGGAGGGCCCGATCCCAGTCGGGCATGGCCTTGATCCGCCCGGCCTTGAGCAGGCCCTCGGCCTCGGCCACCGCGTAGGCCCGGAAGTCCGGGCCCATCTCCACCTTGACGTCGAAGCGCCCCAGGGCCTTCCGCACCACCGCGGGAGTTACCTTGTAGCCGCGCTCGTTCAGCACCTCCGTCATGATGTCGGCGGCCCGCGGCGGTGTCTCCTGGAACAGCCGGGCGGTGGCGATCCAGGCACGGAGAAACTGCACCGTGGCGTCGCGGCGGCGATCGGGGACCCCCGGACCCGCCGCCAGGACGACGGGAATCGGGTCGTACGTCTCGAAGCTCAGGAGCGACCGGGCCAGGCCCTGCTCCTCGGCGACCGAGATGAAGGGCTCGGTGCTGACGCTGGCCTCCACCTGCTTGGCGACGAGCGCCGCCACCTTGTCCGGCTCCAGCGTGTTGACGGCCTCGTAGCTCCCCGCCGTCAGCCCGAATTTCGGCGCCACCCGCGACTGGAAGACGGCGTCGGTGCTGCTGCCGATCCCGGTGGCGATCTTCTTCCCCCGGAGGTCGGCCACGCTCCGGATCGGCGAGTCGGGCCGGACCAGGACGTGCACGGTCTTGCCGGCGTGACCCGCGAGGGCCACCGCGACGAGGTCACCCTTCTCGGCTCCGAGGAGAAAGGTCGGAACGGCGAAGGTGCCGAAGTCGATCCGCCCGGCCACCATCGCGTCCCGAGTCTGCCGCCCGACCGGCGCCTGGATCCCCTCGACGGTGAGGCCCAGCTTCTCGAAGGCGCCGGACTTCAGCGCGACCACCGACAGGCTCCCCCAGATGTTCACCTGGTAGCCCAGGCGCACCGGGTCGGCCGCCGGCGCCGGCCGGCGACCCAGGACGAGTCCCGCGGCCGCACCCCCCAGCCCGGCCACGAAGGTCCGTCGATCCATGACTCCCTCCTCAGATTCCCAGGTAGCGGGCCTTGATCTCCTCGTTCTCCCAGAGCGCGCCCGGCACGCACGAGTGCACGATCCGGCCCCGCGAGAGGACGTGGACGTGGTCGGTCACGCGGAGCGCCAGCGGGATGTTCTGCTCGACGAGCAGGATCGAGAGTCCCCGCGTCTTGAGGTCGGCGATGACGCGTCCGACCTCCCGGACCAGGAGCGGCGCCAGGCCTTCCGTCGGCTCGTCCATGAGGAGCAGGTCGGGGTTCGACATGAGCGCGCGGGCGATCGCCAGCATCTGCTGCTCGCCGCCGGAGAGCTTGCCGGCCCGACTCTCGGCCCGCTCCCGCAGGCGCGGGAACAATTCCATCACCCGCTCGACGTTCCAGGCGCCGCCGTTTCCCCGGGCGGCCACCGCCAGATTCTCGGTCACGGTGAGCGAGGGGAAGACCCGCCGGCCCTGGGGCACGAGCCCCATCCCCAAGCCGACCGCGCGATAGGAGGGCCAGCCGGTGATGTCCCGCCCCTTGAAGAGCACCTGGCCGGTCCGGGGGGGCGTGAACCCGATGATGGAGCGGATCAGCGTCGTCTTCCCCATGCCGTTCCGTCCGAGGATGCCGACGACCTGGCTCCGGTCGACCCTCAGGGAGACGCCCTGGAGGACGTAGCTGTCGCCGTAGTAGGTGTGGACGTCCCGGACCTCGAGCAGGCCGATCCCTCCTCGCCGCGGGCAGCATAGAATACGGCCGGGCCGACCGCAACGGCTCCGTGCGCGTCGCGGCGGGGCGCTCGCCGGTCGACGAGGTCGGGTTAGCCCACTCCCGGCCGGTGCTCGGTTGGTGGCGGCTCGTACGCGCGGATCGGCGGCAGCGGCCCGGTCCACCGCTCGACCTGGACGAGGGCGTGCTGGCCCGAAGAGCCCTGGGCGAGCTTCGAGGTGCCCCGGTCGAAGGTGAGCACGTTCGGGTTTCCGTGGACGCACATCGCGTCGGGGTCGGCCGGATCGAGCGGATCGTACCAGGCGCCGGTCGAGAGCTGCACGACGCTCGGACGCACCGCGTCGCTCACGACCGCCCCGGCGAGGCAGCTGCCCCGGTCGTTGAACACCCGCACGACGTCCCCGCTCCGGATGCCCCGCCGGCCGGCGTCGGTCGGGTGGATGCGAATCGGCTCCCGCCCTTGCACCTTGGCGGCCTGGCTGAAGGCGCCGACGTCGAGCTGGCTGTGCAGGCGCGTCGTCGGGTTGTTGGCGACGAGGTGGAGCGGGTAGCGCTCCGCCAGCGGCGCGCCGAGCCACTCGGTGGGCTCGAGCCAGGTCGGGTGGCCCGGGCAGTCCTTGTACCCGAACCCGTCGATGGTCGCCGAGAACACCTCGATCCGGCCGCTCGGGGTCCGGAGCGGCGCCCGGTCCGGGTCGGCCCGGAACTCCTCGAGCAAGACCAGGTCGTCGTCCGTGTGCGAGAGCTCGAGGACCCCGGCGGCCCAGAACTCGTCGAATGGCGGCAGTTCCGGCCCGCCACGGTCCACGACCCGCGCCCGCCAGGCGTCGTAGAGGTGTCGCAGCCACGCCGGCTCGTTCCGACCCTCCGTGAAGCGCTCGCCGGCGCCGAGGGCGGCCGCCAGGTCGGCGAAGATGTCGTAGTCGTTCCGGGCCTGGCCGTACGGCTGGATCGCGCGGGACATCGCGATCAGGCACGGATCGTTGGGCGACCCCCCGATGTCGTTTCGCTCCAGCGTCATGGTCGCGGGCAGCACGACGTCGGCATGGCGAGCCATCGGCGTCCAGAACGGGTCGTGGACGACGATCGTGTCGGGCCGGGCGAGGGCGCGGCGCAGGCGTCCCAGGTGCTGGTGATGGTGGAAGGGGTTGCCGCCGCACCAGTAGACGAGTCGGATCTCGGGGTAGACGAGCTGCCGCCCGTCGAAGTCGAACGACTCGCCCGGGTGCAGCAGCATGTCGGCCACCCGAGCCACGGGGATGAAGGCCCGGACCGGATTCTCCCCCTGCGGAAGGGCCGGGGGGCCGACCCGCAGCGGAGGCCGGCCGACGTACCCCAGCGAGCCGTAACCCTGGCCGAAGCCGCCGCCCGGCAGCCCGATCTGGCCGAGCATCGCGGCCAGCGTGACGGCCATCCACGGCGCCTGCTCCCCGTGCTCGACGCGCTGGAGCGAATAGTTCACGTTGATGAGCGTCCGCTTCGCGGCCATCCGCCGGGCCAGCGAGCGGATCGTCCCCGCCGGGATCCCTGACAGGCGCTCGGCCCACTCGGGCGTCTTCGGCCGGCCGTCCTCCGTCCCCCGGAGATAGCCCTCGAAGCGCTCGAAGCCGGCGCAGTACCGCGCGAGGAAGGCGCGGTCGTGGAGCCCCTCTTCGACGAGGGCGTAGGCGAGGGCGAGCATCACGGCGACGTCGGTCCCGGGCACGACCGGGAGCCACTCCGCACCGACGAACTCGGGCAGGTCGTCCCGCAGCGGGCTCAGCAGCACGAACTCCGCCCTGCGGGCCGTGGCCGCCCGCAGGTGGTCGCGGGTCGGGTGCCGGCTGGCGCCGCCCGGGGTCACCATCGTGTTCTTGAGCGGGATGCCGCCGAAACACACGAACAGCTCAGTGTGCCGCTCGATCACCGACCACGCCGTCGCGCGGTCCAGATAGCCCCGCACGGATCCGACCACGTGCGGCATGATGACGGTGAGCGCGCCGTTGCTGTAGGTGTGCTCCGCGCGCACGTAGCCGCCGAGGCAGTTCAGGAAGCGGTGAAGCTGGCTCTGGGCGTGGTGGAAGCGCCCCGCGCTGCTCCAGCCGTAGGAGCCCCCGTAGACGGCGTCCCCGCCATAGTCGGCGTAG
>DASYQW010000018.1 GCA_036005065.1 Candidatus Methylomirabilota bacterium
CTGCTCGGGCTCGCATCCGGGTGCGCGACGGACCGGCTGTGGACACCCGGACGAGGTGAGATCCTCCAGCGGATCCTTCCGAGTTCGGTTCAGGTCGTCCTCGAGCAGGACGGCCGCCGGTTCCGGACGGGCTCGGGCGTCGTGATCGCGGCCAGTCCCACGGCGCACGGCACCGAGTGCTTCGTGATCACGAGTGGCCACACCCTCGCGCGGCTTTCGGGTCAGGAAACCGTGTACGTCCTCTTCGGCCGGCAACGGGGCGCCGGGACCAAGGCCGTGGCCACCGTGCTCGCCCAGCGCGACACCGAAGACCTCGATCTTGCCCTCCTCCGCGCCCGCAGCGACACCTGCGTGCCGGCGCGCCTCGGCGCGCCGCCGGCGCTCGGCGACGAGATCTGGGTCGTGGCGTTCCCCTGGGGCCGGAACATGACGCTGGCGGGCGGGATCGTGAGCCAGCTGAACGATGCCGAAGCCACCGACCGCGAGAGCGCGTCACGGCTGATGGTGGACGCGTCGGTCAGCTACGGCGCCAGCGGGGGAGGCGTGTACGAGGCGCGCCACGGGAGCCTCATCGGGCTGGTGGAGGGCTACCGGACGGCGCGGGTCTCGTTCAAGGGTGACGCCACCTCGCGCTACATCGACGTGCCGGTGCCCGGCGAGACCTATGTGATCCCGCTCGCCGACATCTGGCGGTTCCTGGCCCTGGCGGATCAGACCCGTCTGGTCGCCGGGCGGCCCGCCCTGGCCCCGCCGAAGCGCTGACGCGCGCCCCACGGAAAGCGACGAAGGCCCGGAGGCGATCCTCCGGGCCTTCGCAAGGGTCGTCAGGCGCGGTTACTTCTGCTGGGTGACTTCCAGCGAGGAGACGACCTTCTTCCCGTCCTTCTCCTCGTAGCTCACCTTGACGTTCGCGCCCTCCGCCAGCTGGTCGCGCTGGATCTGCCCCTGGATGTCGACCGGAACCTCGAGCTGCGTCCCGTCGTCCAGGGTCACCATGTTGGTCGCCGCGTCCCACGACTTGATCTTCCCCTCGATCTCCGCGGCCCAGGCCGTGGTGGCGATCAGGAGAAGCGCGACCAAGAGCGTTGCCGCTTTCGCCATACGTCCTCCTTTGCGCTGGCCGGGTTCATGGCGCTCGGCCGGCGGGGAGCTACGCCCCGCGCCCGGTCGGGCGAGTCACGTCGGGGAAAAGCAATCGGGGTACCGAGACTGGAAATCGAACCTTTCCACGGCCGCGGCCTGCCCGCTGTCTCCCCTCCCGACGCCGGCGTCGAGTCGGCGGACAGAGCAGGGAGAATCAGCCCGTTCGGCCGCGGACGAAGGCGGCCAGTCGCCGCCAGCGCTGGGGCGCGGCGAGGCCGCCGGGCAGGAACAGTCCCACGACCACCAGCATGGCGCCGTAGATCGTCAGCGCGAAGTGCTGGGTCGCGACGACGAACCGGAGCGCTTCCCGGATCGTGTCGACGACCAGGGCGCCGAGGAGCGGTCCGACCACGGTGCCCGATCCGCCGAGCATCGCCATCACGATGGGCCCCAGCGCGACGTCCAGCCCGAAGACGGTGGCCGGGATGATGTACGTGAGATACCAGCAGTAGACGCCCCCCGCCAGGCCCGCGACCGCCGCGCTCGCGGTGAGCCCGAGGCACTTGACGGCGTAGGCGTGGACGCCGAACGCGCCGGCCACCTCTTCGTCCTCCCGGATGGCCACCAGGGCGAGCCCGAGCGGCGAGCGCGCGAGCCAGGCGGTGCCGGTCACCAGGAGCGCCAGGAGCGCGAGCGAGACGTAGTAGGCATGGTAGAGGCGGTAACCCGTCGGGATCGTCAGGCCCTCGGAGCCGCCGGTCAGTCGAGAGAGGTTGAGGGCGAGCAGCTCGAGCAGCGTCACCAGCCCGAACGTCGCCAGGGCGAAGTACGCCCCCCGCAGCCGGAAGAACGGATAGCTGATGGCCAGCGCGAAGAGGGCGGCCAGGGCGGCCCCGGCCCCGAAGGCGAAGACGAGCGGCTGTCCCGCCTTCAGGGCGATGCCGAAGGCGTAGGCACCGATGCCGAAGAAGGCCGCGTGGCCGAGGTTGAGGTACCCCATGTGGCCGCCGACCCAGTCGTAGCTCTGGGCCAGGATCGCCGCGATGAAGACGGACAGGAAGAAGGAGACCAGGTAGGTCGATGCCGTCAGGTACGGGAGCGCGGCGAAGAACGCGAGCCCGAGGCCGCCCACCCCGACCAGCACGGCTCCCATCAGTTCACACTGGGGCGGGAGCGTCTGCCGCCGCTTGCTGCGTCTCGTCGTCCCCGCATGGCCGCATCCCGAATGAGTTCCTGCGCTCAGCCGAAGAGTCCCCGCGGGCGGAGGAGCAGGATGGCGATCAGGATCAGGAACGCGACGGTGAGCGACCACTCGGCGCCGACGTAGAACGACACGATCGACTCGGACAGCCCGAGTACGACGCTGCCGGCCAGGGCGCCGGGGAGGTTGCCGACGCCTCCCAGCACGATGATGGCCAGGTACCGGAGGGTGAGAGGGATCCCGATGTGCGGATCCACCGGGATCAGCGTGACGAAGAAGACGCCGGCGGTGGCCGTGAGCGCCGTCCCGAGGCCGAAAGCCACCATGGAGGCCGTGCCGATGTCGATGCCGGCCAGCATGGCGCCCTCGCGATCTTCCATCACGGCCCGCAGCGCCTTCCCCATGAAGCTCCGACGCAGAAAGAGGTGGATCCCGGCGGTCAGCGCCACGATGAGACCGAGGAGGGAGAGCCGGAGGGACGAGATGACGATGGTGCCGATCCGGAACGGCGGGAGGAAGTAGTCGATCCCCTTGATCGGCTGGATCAAGGCGGCGGCCGTGACGTCCTCGATGGCCAGCGAGATCCCGAGCGTGATCAGGATGGAGGCGACCAGGAACTCGTGGTGGGCCATGCCGGTGATGGGCCGGATGAAGATCCGCTCGACGAGCAGACCGCCCACGAAGAAGATCGGGAACACGATCAGGACGGCCAGGAAGGGGGGGACGGCCCAGGTCGTGTAGAGCCAGTAGGTCGCCATGCCCCCCAGCATCAGGTAGTCACCGTGGGCGACGTTGAGGACGCGCAGGACGCCGAAGATGATCGAGAGTCCGAAGGCGCCGAGCGCGTAGATCCCGCCCTGGAGCACCCCGCCGATCAGGAGCTGGAGGAAGATCTGCACGGACTCTACGCCTCCGCCCGCCGCTCGATCGTCCGCCGCGCGTCGATCAGCGGCCGGTCACCGATCGGCGAGTCGGCTGGCAAACCGTATCCCGAAGCCGTCGGGATCGAGGACGGTGAAGTCGCGCAGCCCATACCAGCGGTCGGCGATAGGCCCCAGCACCGGCAGGCCGAGCTCCGTGGCGAGTTGCCAGTACCGGTCGACATCGGGCACCATCACCCGGACGTTCCCTTGCGGGGGGGCGTCCGGAGCCGGTGGACGGTCGCGCTCTTCCAGGAAGAGCCAGTGGCCTTCCCAGGCGAGCGCGGCGAAGCGCCCCTGCTCGCCCAGCAGCTCGAACCCGAGTCGCCGGTAGAAGGCGACGGATCGCCCGAGGTCACGGACGAACAGGTTCACGACGAGCTGCTCCCTGGCGTCGACGTACGGGGCTTCGCCCACGGCGCTCACCACAGCGGGCCCTGGCGCGTCACGACCGGCGGCGGCTCGGGTGCCTGGGCGCGCATGGCCGCGCGCGCCGTGCGCGTGGCCGCCTCGTCCACCGTCAGCGTCACGGGGTCGATGACGACGCCGTAGTCGCGCCGGGCGCCCTCGATCGACACGTAGTCCTCGATGACGTCCCGGAGCACGGCCTGGGGATCGCGCTCCCCGGGCGGGCCGTAGCCCCCGGCGCCCGGCTGCTGGAAGGAGACGACGTCGCCATACTCGAAGGTATCGGAGGCCTTCGAGTGGAGGCGGCGCTCCCGCGGCGTGCCCGGGTTCAGCAGCGTCACCCCGGGCTGGCCGGGCTGGCCGCCGAAGAGTCCCCAGGGAGCGAAGCGCTGGCGCTCGGTGTTGTTGGTGAGCTGGCCGTTCCGGAGCAGGAGGCGCAGGTCGCGGCGGATGCCGGTCCCGCCGCGGTAGCGCCCGGCCCCGGCCGAGTCGCGGCGGAGCTCGAAGCGCTCGACGAGGACGGGCTGGCTCGCCTCCTGGGACTCGACCGGGATGTTCGAGGCGTTGAAGGCCATCGCCATGGCCTCGACGCCGTCGCGGTCGGGCCGGGCGGCGGTGCCCGAGAGGACCAGCTCGTAGACGACGGTGCGGCGGTTCCGCCGTGGATCGAAGCCGCCGAAGGTCGGGTTCGCGAAGTGGGAGCCGGCGGCGGTCACCCGGCCGGGAAGGGCGGGCGCCAGGGCCCCGATCACGGCGTCGAAGAGGCGATAGCAGAAGACGGCCCGGGGGCCGCCCCCGGCCGGCGGTCGCGGGTTGAGGAAGGACCCGGCGGGCGCCTCGATGCGCACCGGGCGGAAGGCGCCGTCGTTCTGGGGGCCGTGAGGGTCGGTGAGGCACTTCACGGCCGCGTAGCAGTAGGAGCGCGTGTAGTTGAGGTACGAGTTCATGCCGGACTCGGTCTGAGGCCCCGTGCCATCGAAATCGATGCGGATCTCGTCGCCGCCGACGGTGACGGTGACGACGAGCCGCATCGGAGGCGTTCGCGGCCCGTAGTCGTCCATGAAGTCCTCGAAGGGGTAGACGCCATCCGGGATGGCGCGGATGGCCTCGCGGACCTTGGCCTCGGTGCGGCCCATGATCTCGGTCATGGCGGCCTGGACGGCGTCGTAGCCGTGGCGCTCCGCGAGCTCCATCAGGCGCAGCTCACCGACCCGCAGCGAGTTCCGCTGGGCGTGCAGGTCGCCCCGCATGGACTCCGGCATCCGGGTGTTGGCCAGGATGACTGCCAGGATCCCGTCCTGCTCCTGGCCGCTCTTCCAGAGCTTGACCGGCGGGATGTGAAGGCCTTCCTGGAAGTAGTCCGTCACGCCCTCCACGGCCTGGCTGCCGGGGCGCATCCCGCCGACGTCGGTGTGGTGGAGGATGTTGGCCGCGAACCCGATGAGCCGCCCATCCTCCTGGAAGGCGGGCTGGATCATGAAGAAGTCGGGGAAATGGCCCGAGCCGAGGAAGGGGCTGTTGAAGAGGACGACGTCGCCGGCCCGGAGGGATTCCGCCGGGAAGGCGGCGATGGCGTTCCGGGCGGCGAAGGCCATCGCCCCCATGTGGCCGGGGCTGTAGGGGCCCTGGGCCACCATGCGGCCCTCGGGGTCGAAGAGGCAAACCGAGAAGTCCTGCCCCTCGCGGGCCTGCTGCGAGTGGGCCGTGCGGTGGACCGTCGTCCCCACCTCGACGGTGATGGACTGCAGCGCGCCCCAGATGACGCCCAGCGTGATGGGATCGACGCCGCTCATTGGGCGAAGCTCACCAGCAGGTTCGCCCAGCGGTCGACCTCGGCCACCGCGCCCGGCGGGAGCACGGTGGTCGACTCCGCCTCCTCGACGACCGCGGGGCCCGGGAGCCGCGCGCCGGCCGGCAGCCGCGCGCGGTCGTAGATCGGACACGGCACGTAGTCGCGGAGCTCGGGGAAGTAGACGGGGCGATCGGGCTTCCGCGCCTCGGCGGCCTCCCGGGTGCCCGGGCGGGGCTCGGGCAGGCGCACCTCGGGACCGGCGCCGATCACGCTGACGCCGACCGTGACCAGCTCGACCTCGGCCTTCGGGTCCGCGTAGCCGTAACGCTGGGCGTATGCCGCGTGGAACCCCTGCCGCAGGCCATCCGCCGTCCCGGCATCGATCGACCCGTCGGGCAGCGCCACGGTGAGCTCGTATCCCTGTCCGACGTACCGGAGATCCGCGCTCCGCAGCACCGTGAGCCTGCCTCCGACCCCGGCCTCCCGCATCACCGCCGAGCCGGTCTGGGCCATTTCCCCGAAGATGCGCCCGACGTAGACCGGATCGAGAGTCAGAAGCCGCGTCAGGTAGGAGCGGGCGAGGTCGAACCGGATCTCCGCCGCCAGGAGTCCGATGGCCGAAGTCACCCCGGCCGCCGCCGGCAGGATGACGCGGGGAATGCGAAGGGCCTGGGCCAGACGGCAGCCATGGACCGGCCCCGAGCCGCCGAAGGCGATGAAGGCCAGCCGGCGCGGGTCATAGCCGCGCTCGATGGACACGACCCGGGTGGCGAGCTCCATGTTGGTGTTGACGATCTGGTGGATCCCCCAGGCGGCCTCGGCCACCGGGAGCTCGAGCGGACGGGCGATGGCGACCTCGATCCCGCGGCGGGCGGCCTCGACGTCGAGTGGCAGCCGGCCGCCGAGGAAGTAGTCGGGATTGAGGTAGCCCAGCACGAGGTCGGCGTCGGTCACGGTGGGCTCGGTGCCGCCGAGCCCGTAGGCGATCGGTCCCGGATCGGCGCCGGCCGAGTCGGGGCCGACCGTGATGACGCCCGTCGCGACGCGGGCGATCGAGCCGCCGCCCGCGCCGATCTCGACGAGGTCGATCGCCTGGATGTTCATCGGGATGCCGCTGCCCGGCTGGAGGCGGACCCGGTGGAGCTCGAACTCCCGAACGGTCGCGGGCCGGCCGCCGCTGATGAGGGAGAGCTTGGCCGTCGTGCCCCCCATGTCGAAGGCGATCAGGTCGGCGTGGCCGGTGAGCTTCCCGTAGGCGGCCGCCATGAGGGCGCCGGCGGCGGGTCCCGACTCGATCATTCGCACCGGAAACCGGGCCATCGTCTCGGCGGTGGCGACGCCGCCCCCGGACTGCATCACGAAGAGCCGGCCCCGGTAGCCGAGGTCGCCCAGCGCGCGCTCCAGCCGCTCGAGGTAGTCCCGGACGGCGGTCATCACGTAAGCGTTGACGACGGTGGTGGAGGTCCGCTCGTACTCGCGCATGACCGGCGAGACCTCGGAGGAGAGGCTCAGCGCGATGTGAGGCGCCTCCTGGCGGACGATCTCGGCCGCCCGGCGCTCGTGGGTCGGGTTCGCGTACGCGTGCAGGAAGCACACGGCCAGCGACGTGATCCCGTCCTTGGCCAGCGCCCGGACGGTGGCCCGGAGCTCGGCCTCGTCGAGCGGGGTCAGCACCTCGCCGTCGAAGGCGATCCGCTCGGTCGCCTCGCGGATCCACGAGCGGGGGACGAGCGGCGCCGGCTTCTCGATGAAGAGGTCGTAGAGCTGGTACCGCTTCTGCCGCCCGATGACGAGGACGTCCCGGAAGCCGCGGGTCGTGAGGAGCGCGACCTTCCGCCCTTTGCGCTCGATGACGATGTTGGAGCCCAGCGTGGTCCCGTGGACCGCCTGAGCGAGGTCGGCCCAGCCGAGGCCGGCGCGGGCCACCAGGTCACGGAGCCCCTCGACGCAGGCGCGGGCGGGGTCCTGCGGCGTGGTCAGACGCTTGCCGGTCAGCAGGCGGCCGTCCGCCGCCTGGAGAACGAAGTCGGTGAAGGTGCCGCCGACGTCGAAGCCTACCCGGAACCCCTCTTCCCCGGAGCCGGGGGAGAGGGGGAGGGGAGACGCCGCGGGATCCAACGCGCTACTGGGAGCCGGGCCGCGGATAGACGTGCTTGCCCGAGGCGATCTCGGCGGGCCAGAGCGTCACGTACTTCCCCTCCTGGATCTGCGTCGGGAACGGGTTGAGCGTGCCCTGGCCCGTCGTCTGATCGAACTTGAGGCGACCGCTGATCGTCTCCACGTCCAGGCTCTTGAAGGCCGCCATGAGCTTCTCCCGGTCGAGGGTCCCCGCCTTCTCCAGTCCGGCCACCAGCGCCTCGAAGCCGAAATAGTGGATGGACGACCAGGGGTAGTCCTCCACCTTGATGTTGAGCTTCTGGAGGAGCTCCTCGTAGGGCTTCGGGTTCCCCGCCTTCACGCCGGGCATCCAGTAGGCCTCGCCGGTCACCAGGTTCGCGTTCTTGATGCCGACGGCCCCGTAGAAGGCGACGCCGTGGTGGATCATGTGGAACTCGCGCGGGCTCAGCCCTTGCTCGAGGGCCTGCTTGAAGAAGGTCACCTCGCGGGCCGGGAAGGCCGACATGTAGACGATGTCGGGGTTGGCCGCCTTGAGCTTGGTGATGATCGGCGTGAAGTCCTGGCTGGCCACCGGGAAGGACTCCTCGACCTTCACCTCGAGGCCGATCTCCTTGGCCTTGGGGATCGACCCCGAGCCCACCTCCTTGGGGTGCGGCGTGTCCTCGATCACGAAGCCGATCGACTTCGCCTTGCCTTCGGCCTTGAGCATGTCGAAGTAGTGGTACGACCACTTGGTCCCGTCGTCGATGACGCCGGCCAGCCACTTGAACCCGCGCTTGAAGATTCCGGTCGAGTTGGCCTCGAGGGCGAGCATGGGGATCCCGTGCTTCTCGGCCACGGTGGAGGCGGCGACGGTGATCGGCGACGAGTACGGGCCGAGGAGGACGTGGACCTTGTCGTCGGTGACCAGCTTCTCGTAGAGGCGGACCGAGTCGGGCGGCTTGGAGGTGTCGTCGTAGATGACCATCTTGATGGGCAGGCGCTTGCCGTACTCCTTCAGCATCACGCCGCCCTTGGCGTTGATCGTCTCCGCCCACAGCTCCATCATCTTCTTGAAGTGGCCGACCTCGGCCGAGGCCGGGCCGGTCACTGCGACGGTGGCACCGACCCGGATCTCGGTGGGCGCCTGGGCGGCGGCGCCCGTCGGGGCGCCGAGCAGCGCGGTCCAGATCAGGGGGACGGCGACGAGGGAGAGCGCGACGCGCCTGTGATGCATGCGGGGCCTCCATGGTCGGGAAAGGTCG
>DASYQW010000019.1 GCA_036005065.1 Candidatus Methylomirabilota bacterium
GACATGTTCCGCCGGGCCGGCCGGTACATCGACCGCATCCTGAAGGGGACCAATCCGGGCGATCTGCCCATGGAGCAGCCCACGAGATTCGAGCTCGTGATCAACGGCAAGACGGCCAAGACCCTGGGCCTCACGATCCCGTCGTCTCTGCTGTTGCGGGCTGACCGGGTCATAGAATGACCGAGCCTGGGCGCGCTCCCGGGCCAGACGGTCCCGGGGAGCGTCCCGCCCGCGTGCGACAGACATCGGTCGGTCACGAAGCTGAGGTAACCGTCCTGGAGCGCGTGACGTGGCACCGGTTCGGTGTCCGCACGATGGGGCATCGAACCGCGCGCTGCAGCGGACCGGGGGCTCGCGATGCTCGCCCCTCGGCCGCTGACCGCGGGCGTTATACGAACAGCGCCGGTGACGTTGAGAAGACGCGCGATCTAGTGATCGAGCACCCGGAAGCCTTCCCTAGACCGGGCGCGGAACCCCCGCGCGCTCGCTCGAGCGCGGCGTGGTCTGAGCCTAGGGGTTTTGAACGCCCTTTTCGGCGGCCCGCGCTCGGGGTCCGCCAGCGAACCTCTAGGCGACGATAGACCATCCCGCCGCGCGACCCCAGCGGGCGTCCCCGGGGGCCGCGTTGAGGCCGGAGCGCGCTGGCGGTATAGTGGCGGGCGTGACCGCGCTCCTCGACGACCTCCGGATCATCGATCTCTCGCGCATCGTGGCGGGGCCCCTCGCCACCCAGATCTTCAGCGACTACGGCGCCGAGGTCATCAAGGTCGAGGAACCGCGGCTGGGCGACGACAGCCGGCACTGGGCCCCGCCCCGCGCCCCGAACGGCGACGCGTCGTACTTCTACGCCGTCAACCGCGGCAAGAAGAGCATCGCCATCGACCTCAAGCACCCGCGGGGCCGGGCGTTGGTGGTGGAGCTCTGCCGCCGGGGCGACGTCCTGGTCGAGAACTTCACGCCCGGGACGATGGAGCGCCTCGGGCTGGGCGCCGAGACCCTGCGCGCCGAGAACCCGCGGCTCATCTACTGCTCGATCTCGGGGTTCGGCGCCACCGGGCCCTATCGCGAGCGGGCCGGCTATGACGCGATCATGCAGGGCTTCACCGGGCTCATGTCCATCACCGGCGAGCCCGACGGCCCGCCGGTCAAGGTCGGCGTCGCGCTGATCGACGTCATCACGGCGCTGTACGCCCACGGGGCGATCCTGGCAGCGGTCCACCATCGGGCCCGGACGGGCGAAGGACAGCGCCTCGAGCTCTCGCTGATGGAATGCGGCATCGCGGCGCTCATCAACGCCGCCACCGCCTACCTGGTGGGCGGGGAGGTGCAAGGCCGGTGGGGCAGCGCCCATCCCTCTCTCGTCCCGTACCAGGCTTTCCGGGCGCGGGATGGGTACCTCATGGTCGGGGCGGGCAACGAGCGGCTCTGGAAAGCCTTCTGCGAGGTGCTCGGCGCGCCGGAGTGGGCCGACGATCCCCGCTACGACACGAACGCCAAGCGGGTCGAGTGCCGGGCCGAGCTGGTGGGCCTCATCGAGAGCCGGCTCGCCGCGCGCTCGCGGGACGCGTGGGTCGGGGCCTTCGCCGCCGCCGGCCTCCCGGCGGGCCCGATCAACGACATCGGCCAGGTCTTCGCCGACCCGCAGGTGCAGCACCGGGAGATGGCCGCCCCCCTGGAGCACCCGACCGCGGGTCGGATCCGGCTGCCGGGTATCCCGGTCAAGTTCGGCGCGACCCCCGCGCGCATCCAGGGCCCGCCGCCCCGGTTGGGGGAGCACACCGACCAGGTGCTCCGGGACGTCTTGGGACTCGGAGCGGCCGACATCGCCGAGCTGCGCACGGCCGGGGTGATCGGCGATCACCCGGGCGACCAACCAGAGGAGAGCCACCCATGGCATACGAGACCCTGATCCTCGAGCGGGAGGCGGGCTTCGCGGTCATCACCCTGAATCGCCCCCCGGCCAACGCCATCTCGGCTCAGCTCGTGGTCGACCTCGAGGCGGCCATCGGCACGCTGGAGGGCGACGACGGGGTCCGGGCGGTGATCATCACGGGGGCGGGTGAGCGGATCTTCTGCGGCGGCGCCGATCTGACCAGCGCCTTCAGCGGAGGCCCCGGTCCGGACCTCGAGGCGTTCCTCCAGCGGGGCAACGCGCTCCTGCGCCGGATCGAGACGTTCCCGAAGCCGGTCATCGCGGCCATCCAGGGCCACGCGACCGGCGGGGGGTGCGAGATCGCGATGGCCTGCCACCTCCGCATCATGAAGGAGACCGCCCGGATCGGCCAGACCGAGTCGAACCTCGGCATCATCCCCGGCTACGGGGGAACGCAGCGCCTGCCCCGCCTCATCGGCCGGACGAAGGCGCTCGAGTACCTGATCCTGGGGACCCAGATCCCGGCGTCCGAGGCCCTCGCCCTCGGGCTCGTGAACCGCCTGGCCAAGGAGGGGGAGACGCTCCAGGAGGCCAAGGCCCTCGCCCGCAGCCTCGCCGGGCGCGCGCCGGTGGCCACCCGGCTCATCATCCAGTGCGTGGACCGCGGTCTCAACGGTCCGATCGACGAGGGCATCGAGACGGAGCTCCGCGCCTTCCTCGAAGTCCTCGGGACCGAGGACGCGGCCGAGGGAATCCAGGCCTTCTTCCAGAAGCGCGCGGCTGAGTTCAAGGGACGCTGATGAGAGGGGCGCTCGGCCGCGCTGACCTGACAGCCGCGGTGCCGGCGCTCGCGGGGGCGGTGCGTCTCCCCGCCCTCTCGGCCCGGGCGGAGGTATGGCGAGACCCGCAGGGGATCCCGCACGTCCGGGCCGCGTCGTTCCACGACGCCTTTCTCGCCCAGGGCTTCGTCCACGCCCAGGACCGGCTCTGGCACATGGAGTACGACCGCCGCCGGGCGTACGGCCGCTGGGCCGAGTACGCAGGCCCCGGGGCGCTGGCCCAGGACACCCTCCTGCGGCGCTTCCGCCTCGGAGCCAGCGCGCGCGCGGACTACGCGGCGGTGAATGCGGAGGCACGGGCGATGCTCGACGCCTACGCGGCGGGCGTCAACGGTTTCCTCCGGACGACCGCGACGCTCCCGATCGAGTTCGGTCTGCTCGGAGCCCGCCCGGAGCCGTGGGCGCCGTGGGACTGCCTCGCCGTCTTCAAGGTCCGCCACGTGCTCATGGGCGTCTGGCAGCTCAAGGCCTGGCGCGGGCGACTCGTCCGCCATCTGGGCGCCGCCCGGGCGGCCCGGCTCTGCCCGGGCACCCAGCCGAACCCGATGCTGATCGTCCCGCCGGGGGTGGAGTACCGCGGGCCGGCGGCGGACGGCCTCGCGGAGCTCACTCAGGGCGAGTCGGTGCTCGCCCATCTCGCCGACTGGGACGGCGGCAGCAACAACTGGGCGGTGGCGGGGCGCCTCACCGCGTCCGGCAAACCGCTCGTCGCCGGGGATCCGCACCGGGCCCTCGACGTCCCCAACGTCTACTACCAGAACCACGTGGCCTGTCCCGAGTTCGACGCCATCGGGCTGTCGTTCCCCGGCGTGCCCGGCTTCCCGCACTTCGGGCACACCGCCGCGGTCGCCTGGTGCGTGACGCACACGGGCGCGGACTATCAGGATCTCTACGTCGAGCGCTTCGATCGGGAGGACCCCCGCCGCTACGCGTTCGGCGACGGGTGGCGGCAGGCCGAGACCGAGCGGGAGACCATCCGCATCCGGGGCGCCGATCCGGTCGAGGTCCAGATCACCGTCACGCACCATGGACCGGTCGTGCTCGGGGATCCGGCGAGCGGCTACGCGATCGCCGTCCGCTATACGGCCACCGCGGGCCCGAACCGGACTGTCGAGGCCTTCCTTCCGATGCTGCGGGCGACCTCGGGGGTGGAGCTGGAGGCCGCCATGCGGCCATGGGTCGACCCCGTGAACAACCTCGTCTTCGCCGACGTTCACGGCGCGATCGGCTACCGGACACGCGGCGAGGTCCCGATCCGGGCGATGGCCAACGCCTGGCTGCCGGTCCCCGGCTGGGACGGCCACCACGAGTGGCAGGGCTCGATTCCGTTCGACGAGATGCCGGCCTTGCGCAACCCGGAGACGGGCTTCGTGGCCACGGCCAACAGCCGCGTGGCCGGCCCCGAGTACCAGCACTACATCGGGCTCGACTTCGCGTCCGACTTCCGGACGCGCCGTCTCGTCGAGCGACTCCGCGGGCTGTCCCGCGCGACGGTCGCTGACATGGCGGCGATCCACGCCGACCGGGTCTCGATCCCGGCCCGCGCGTTCGTCGAGATCCTGCGCAAGGTCCCACCCGCCGATGCCGCCTCGGGAGACGCGCTGGAGCGGCTCCTCGCCTGGGACGGAACGATGGAGCGGGAGAGCGTCGCCGCCACGATCTACGCCGTCTTCCGCGAGCGGCTCGTGCGAGACCTCCTCACCCCCGTCCTGGGCGCCCTCGCGGCCGAGGCCTTCGCCGGTGAGCCTCGGGGCGCCGTGGCGCACATGGGCCGCCTCCGGGCCCAGCTCACCGAATGGATCGAGCGCGACGACCGGAGCCTCCTCCCGCCCGGCGCGGACTGGCCGACCGTCCTGGCTCGGGCGCTGACCGGCGCCGTGCGCGAGCTTCGTGAGCGGCTGGGTCCCGACGTCGAGGCGTGGCGCTGGGGACGCCTCCACGCGACGCGGCCACAGCACCCGCTGGCCGGCGCCGCTCCTGAGCTGGCCGGGTGGCTCAACCCGCCCGCGGTGCCCATTGGGGGAGACGGCGACACGGTTCAGGCGGCGTCGTTCATCGCGGCCGCCGGGTACGAGGTCAGTGCGACCGCCGTCGCCCGTTACGTCTTCGACCTCGGCGACTGGGACCGGAGCGCCTGGGTGATTCCGCTCGGTGCCTCGGGCCATCCGGGGAGCCCCCACTTCGCCGACCAGGCGGCCGTCTGGGGCGAGGTGAAGCTCGTGCCGATGCGGTACGACTGGAAGCGCATCGGGGCCGAAGCCGAGACCCACCAGGTCCTCGACCCGGCGTGACGGAACCGCCGATCTGACATGAGTGTCGGTTGCGTGTCGTGCCGCCTTCTGCTACGGTTTGCCCAGCCGATCGCGACGGTGTTCTCGTGGCAGCGCGGACTCGGATCGGGGAGGCGCCGATGGATCTGGGGATCGCCGGGAAAGTAGCGCTGGTGACGGGCGGCGCGCGGAACCTGGGGCGGGCGGATTGTCTTCGCCTCGCCGAGGAAGGATGCCGGCTGGCCGTCGTCGACCTCAACCGCGAAGGTGCCGAGGAGACGGCCGCCGAGATCCGCGGCAAGGGCGGGCAGGCGGTCTCCATCGAATGCGACATCACGGACCGCCCGGCCGTGAAGGCCGCCGTGGGACGGATCGAACGGGAGCTCGGTCCCGTCGACATCGTCGTCAACAACGCCGCGATCATCTGGACCCTCGCCCAGCTCAAGGACATGAAGGACGAGGACTGGGACCTGAATCTGAACGTCAACCTGACCGGCACCTACAACGTCACCAAGGCCGTCCTGCCCGGGATGCGGGAGCGCCGCTGGGGGCGGGTGATCTGCATGGCGTCGATCGCCGGCCTGCTCGGTGGCTTCGGGCAGACGGCGTACGCGACGACCAAGATGGGCGTCATCGGCTTTGCCCGGTCGGTCGCCCTCGAAGGCGCCCGCTACGGGATCACGGCCAACGTCATCGCCCCTGGCATCATCGGCGAGCACACGAAGCTTTCCCCGATGTACGACCGGATGGTCAAGCGGGTGGCCTTGCAACGGGAGGGCGACCCGGATGACATCGCTCATGCGGTCACCTTTCTCTCCTCGGAGCGAGCCCGCTACATCACCGGCGCCGTCCTGACCGTGACCGGCGGGATGGACCTCTTCACGTTCTGAGGCTGCCCATCTATCGGAGGGAGCGAACATGCCGACGGTGAACGAGACCTTCGACGCGATGCCGAGCCGCTTCAAGCCGGACCGGGCCCAGGGAGTCAAGGCGGTGATCCAGTACGACATCACGGGGGAAGGCGGCGGCACCTACCACGTCGACATCGCCGACGGGAAGTGTAGCGTCCAGCCGGGCCCCGCCCCGACTCCGACCCTGACGCTCACGATGGCCGCCCCGGACTGGCTCGACATGACCGCCGGGAAGCTGAACGGCCAGATGGCCTTCATGTCCGGGAAGCTGAAGCTGAAAGGAGACATGGGCCTCGCCATGAAGCTGGCGGGGATGTTCGGCATCTGAAGGGCTCGCCGGCGCCGCATGGCGGAGTCCTACTTCGACTGGACCGCGCGGCTCTTCGATCCCGCCCTCCTTCACACGAAGCCGGAGGCCTTGCGCGGGATCCGGGTGCTCGACATCTCGGTGATCATCTTCGGCCCGGCCACCGCCGACTTCCTGGGGGAGCTGGGCGCCGAGGTGATCAAGGTCGAGATGCCGGGGGTCGGCGACGTGACCCGGATCCTGGGGCCGGCCGGCTTCTTCTGGAAGAATGTCTCGGTCGCCTTCTTCCCGCAGAACCACGGCAAGTACCACGTGGGGGTGGACATGCACCACCCCGACGGCCAGGCCCTCATCCGGAAGCTCGCCGCCCGGTCGGACATCCTGATCGAGAACTTCAAGCCGGGCACGACCGAGTCGAAGTGGGGGCTCGGCTACCGGCAGCTCCGCGAGGTGAACCCGCGTCTCATCTACGTGGCGAACACCGGGTTCGGGCAGTGGGGCCCGCTGGCCGAGGGGCGCGCCTCCTACGACGGCCTGGCCCAGGCGGTATCCGGGCTCACGGCCATCTCGGGGTTCGAGGGCGGGCTACCCACCAAGGTCGGGAACTACCTGGGCGATTGGTTCGGCGCCTGCCTGTCGGCGATGGGCGCCCTGGCCGCGCTCCGCTGGCGGGACCGGACGGGCGAGGGACAGTTCGTCGAGATGGCCCAGTGCGAGGGGCTGGTGCGAGCGCTGGACTGGACGTGGCTCTACGCGGGGCTCACCGGGCGCGACCGCGCGAAGACGGGGAACCGTGACCCCCTCTTCGTCCCCTCCGGCATCTTCCGCTGCCGTGACGGCTACGTCGCCGTCGTGGCCGGCACCGACGCCGAGTTCCGTGGCCTGGCGGCCGCGCTCGCGCGGCCGGAGCTCGCCGAGGAGCCACGATTCCGGACGGCGGCGGCGCGGCGCGAGCCGGCGCACGCCGACGAGCTGGACCGGCTCATCGAGGCCTGGTGTGGTGAGCGGACGCGGGCGGAGGTCGAGTCGGTCGCCCGCCGGCACGGCTTCGCCGCGGCCCCCGTCATGCACGGCGGCGAGCAGTACCACGACGCGCACTTCCGCGCGCGCGGGACTGTCGCGGAGCTGGACGACCCGGTCTACGGACGCGTGGTGGACTACGGGCCGGCCCCCAAGCTCTCGGCGACGCCCGCCCGCCACAAGTGGGCAGGAAAGCCGGTCGGCTGGCACAATCGCCACGTCCTGAAGGGTCTGCTCGGCCTCAGCGACACCGAGATCGCCGAGCTCGAGCGCCGCGGCGTCGTCGGCCGCTGGGCGGACCGGCGAGGCGCGAAGCCGCCGGATGGGTGGACGGATGAGGGCGGCGGGTCATGAGCGGCCTCCCCTGGAGCGAGTGGATCCGCGAGGCGGAGGCGCCGGGGCGGGCCTCCGAGAAGCCCGAGGCTCTCGACGATCTCCTCGTGCTGGACTGCTCGGTGGCCCACTACGGCGGCCACGTCCTGGCCGGCTTCCTCGGCGAGCTGGGAGCCGAGGTGATCAAGCTCGAGCCTCCCGAGGGCGACCCGGCCCGCGCGTGGGGACCGCCCGACGTCACGGTCGCGGGGGAAGGCCTGGCCTTCCTGGCCGAGGGCCGCAACCGGGCCTACGTCACGCTGAACCTCGCCGAGGCCGAGGGACGCGCGCTGCTCCGCGGACTGGCCGCCCGGGCCGACGTCCTCATCGAGGGATTTCCGCCAGGTCAGATGGATGCCTGGGAAATCGGCTACCGGCAGCTCGGAGCCCTCAACCCGCGGCTCGTCTACGTCGCGCTGTCGGCCCACGGCCAGTTCGGGCCGCGGGCCGCCGATGGCGGCGTCGAGTACGACTTGCTCGACCAGGCCCGCTCGGGTCTCGCCTTCCTCACCGGAGAGCCCGGCGACGATCGTGCGGAGGCGCGACCGACCCGCGTGGGGAGCTGGATCAGCGCGTACGCCCAGGCGGCCTGGGCCGGGGTCGCGACGCTCGGCGCCGTCCACTGGCGGGATCTCCCGGGCAGCGGGGGCCGGGGGCAGATGATCGACGTCTCCGGGGCCGAAGCCCTGATGCGCTACCTCGAGTACACGCTCCTCCTCTATCACGCCGGGCAGCAGGTCCGGCAGCGCACCGGGATCTTCGACGTGGCCGTGTCCGTCTACACGTTCGTCCCCGTGAAGGACGGGTGGGCCTTCATCGCGGGGTACACGGACCCGAACTTCGGGGCCGTCTGCCGCGTCATGGGACGGCCCGAGCTCACCCAGGACCCCCGCTTTCGCACGACGCTCGACCGGACCAGGCCGGAGAATCGCGCGGCGCTCCGCGAAGAGATCGTCCGCTGGTCGGTGAACTACACGGCCAGCGAGATCCTGGCCAGGGTGCTGGCCGATCCGGGCCCGGGGGTGGTCGTCTTCGGCCCGGTGAACCGGCCGACCCAGACGCTCGCCGAGGAGCACTGGTGGGCCCGGGGCTGTTTCGGCCGCCTCGAGGATCCCGTCTACGGCGCGCTCCTCCTGGCCATGCCGGCCTGGCGCATGACTCGCACGCCCCCCCGGCTCAAGCTCCCCGGACGCCCGGCGGGGTACCACAACGGACACGTCTACGCCAAGTACTTCGGCTTCGGCCCGGAGCGGCTCGCCGAGCTCCGCAGCCGCGGTATCATCTAATCGATCCGCTAATCGATCCGCCGAGGGAGGGAGACGAAGGATGGCCGACCCGACACAGCCCGGAGACCCGCTGAAAGCCTTGTCCGAGGAATGGGTGCGGACCCTTCAGCGCACCACCAAAGCCATGGAGCTGCTCGCCACCCCGGCGGACCCCCAGATCGGCCTGAGCCCGAAGACGCTCGTCTACCGGCG
This sequence comes from Candidatus Methylomirabilota bacterium, assembly GCA_036005065.1. Taxonomy (NCBI): domain Bacteria; phylum Methylomirabilota (SeqCode); species Candidatus Methylomirabilota bacterium. The sequence continues at coordinate 9,071 of DASYQW010000019.1, forward strand.
TAACAAGGCGCGGCTCTACCGCTACGAGGGACCGCGGACGCGCCGCATTCCCGTGCTCTTCGTCCCGAATCTCGGGATCAGCCGGCCGTCGATCTTCGACCTGCGACCCGGCGCGTCGTTCGTCGAGTACATGTGCGGGCAGGGCTTCGACTTCTTCCTCCTGGACTGGGGCGTCTACGGCGAGGAGGACAATGGCCTGACCTTCGACGAGTGCGTGACGCGGCTTCTGCCCCGGGTGGCCCGCAAGGTGCTCGAGGCCTCGGGGGCGCCGGAGCTCACCGTGATCGGCTATTGCATGGGGGCGCCGCTCTCGGTCTCCTTCGTGGCGCTTCATCCCGAGGTTCCGGTGCGCGCCTACGTCAACATGGCCGGCCCCATCGACTTCTCCAAGGCCGGGATGTTCGCCCAGTGGCTCGACAAGCGCTTCTACGACGTGGACCGGGTCGTAGACACGATCGGCGCCATCCCGGCCGACTGGGTCCGGGTCGGCTTCAAGCTTCTCAAGCCCACCATGGACGTCTCGACGGCGCTGAACCTCTGGTGGAATCTCGACAAGGCCAGCTACGTCGAGGGCTACCAGGCGCTCTCCAAGTGGGCGAACGACTACGTGCCGTTCCCCGGCGAGTTCTTCCGCCAGTGGGTCAAGGACTTCTACCAGGGGAACAAGCTCATCCGGAAGGAGCTGCGGCTCGACGGCCGGCTGGTGGATCTCGGTCAGGTCCGCTGCCCGCTCTTCGTCGTGGCGGGCGCCGAGGACAACATCGCCCCCGCTCCCTGCGTGAAGGCCCTCCTGGATTACGTGGGGAGCCAGGACAAGACCTACCTGGAGCTCCCGGGCGGCCACATTTCACTCATCGCCGGTCGCGCCGCATCGAAACATTGCTGGCCTCGGCTGGCCGAGTGGCTGGCGGCCCGCTCGACCTGAGGGCGGGCCGGTTTCGCCATCGTGACGCCAGCTCCCGGGCGGCGGGGACGGGGGGCCGAGGGCTTCACCGGGCTCGTCCTGGGAGGGCACGCGCGTTGCATGGGATAATGGAGGCAGGCATATGAGCACGGTCAACCCCGCCCAGGAGATGTTCGATCTGTGGCGCCGGTCGCTCGAGGAGGGCACCCAGGCCTGGGTGCGAGCGATGGGCCAGATGAGCGTGCCGGCCTCCGCCCCCGCGTTCGATTTCACCCAGCTCTGGCGGCCCGTCTTCGACCAGGGGATGGAGAGCTGGCAGAAGGCGGCGGCCCAGGGCCAGCTCAGCCCCGAGTTCATGCAGCAGTGGAAGAGCTTCATGGATCAGTGGATCGAGGCCTGGTCGAACGCGCTGGGGCGAGCCATGGGGACGGAGGGCTTCGCTCAGGCGCTCGGCCGATACCTCGATCAGTGGCTCTCGATCCAGGCGCCGTTCAAGAAGGGCCTCGAGCAGTACAACGACACGGCGCTCAAGACGCTCGGCCTGCCTTCGCGCGGCCAGGTCGTCGGCGTCGCCTCGCAGCTCGTGGCGCTCGAGGAGCGGATCGAGAAGGTCGAGGACCGGCTGGAGGAGCTGACCGCGCTCCTCCGGCAGACCCTGCGGGCCGTCGTGGACCACGAAGAGGCGGCCCGGCAGCGGGCCGCCCAACCCAAGGAGGGGGCATGACCGGTCGGACCATCGAGGAGCTGGTGGTCGGTGACACCGCCGAGATCACGAAGCAGATCACGGCGGAGACGATTCGCGAGTTCGTCGAGACGACCGGCGACGATAACCCGATCCACTCGGACGCCGCCTTCGCCGCCACCACGCGGTTCGGGCAGATCATCGCCCCCGGCATCCTGACCGGAGGCCTCATCTCGGCGGTGATCGGGACCCGCCTCCCCGGCCCGGGGACGATCTACCTCTCCCAGGCCTTCCGCTTCCTTCGCCCGGTGTACATCGGCGACACCATCACCGCGCGGGTGGAGGTCACCGACGTCGTGCGCGAGCGGAACCGGCTGAGCCTCAGGACCGTCTGCCTCAATCAACGGGGCGAGCCCGTGCTGGAGGGCGAGGCCTGGATCATGCCTTCCCGCCAGCACATCGAGTACGAGGCGCCCGAGCATCGGCCCGGCGCCTGGGCGATGGCCTACGCGCCGGCCACGCTGGCGATGCAGGCCATGTCGTTCTGGGCGACCAGCGGGCTGACCTTCGCCGCCGAGCTCCTCAAGCTCTGGGAGGCCCGCCCGGCTGCCCGCAGCTGAGACCCG
>DASYQW010000020.1 GCA_036005065.1 Candidatus Methylomirabilota bacterium
CCCCAAGCTATGGCACGGGCGCCGCCCGGGGTGGGGAGGTTCCTACCGGGGGCCGCCTTCCAGGACCTGCACCGTGTAGTGGGTCCGGATCTGCCGGTTGAGGCGAGGGTCGGTCAGCTCGAGCTCGTAGGCGTCGCCGTAGATCAGCTCGCCGTCCACGGTCGGCACGGTGCCCGAGAAGAAGACCACGCCCGACAGCTCGCGTCCGGCATGACGGCGCACGCCGGGTAAGAGGGCCTGAGGGGGCAGCATCCGCGCCAGCGTCGCCTCCTGGTAGAGGCGGCGCTTCCGGCCGCTCCGGACCCACGAGCGGAGGCTGAGCTCGTCCCAGTGCTCTTCGACCTCGGCCACCGGCCACACGGTGCCGGCGACGATCTTGGGGCAGAGCTGCTTGGCCGCGGGCACCGAGTGGCGCTCGAAGAAGCGGTCGGTCTGATCGCTGCCCACCGTCAGCCACGGGCCGCCCGGGCCGAACAGCAGCACGAACTCGACTTCTCCGGAGGTGAAGGGCCCCTGGACCTCGATCGGGCCGGCCACGGTGGCGAGATAGGACGCCACCGAGAAGTAGATCGGTATCTCCTTCGGCCGGGGGATGCCGAGGGCCTCGAGCTCCTTGATGTGGCGATCCACCTCGGTGCGGTCGCGGCTCGAGTAGCCGCCACAGATGATGCGGCGGACGGTGAAGGGGAGCGGCTGGTGGCCATCCCGTGACTCGACGACGAGCGGAAGCTCGGGATGGACAGGCACGGGCTCAGGGCCGACGTCGGCCGGGCATCGTCGCGGCTGGGCCGCTCAGGCCCACCCGCCGGCGAAGGAGATGACCTGGCCGCAGAAGAAATCCGCCTCGTCGGAGGCGAGATAGACCGCCAGCCGCGCCGACTCCTCCGACCGCGCCAGTCGCCCGGCCGGAACGTGCTTGAGGACCCGAGCCAGCTTGTCGGGGTCCGACACGATCTCCTGGCCGAAGTAGGTCGGATTCTCGACGAAGTTCTGCGCGATCGCGTTCACCTGGATTCCGAACCGCGCCACCTCACGTCCTACCGCCTTGGTCAGCCCGTTGGCTCCGGCCCGGGCCGTGGAGTAGGCGGCGTAGTTCGGCAGCCCGACGATCGCCACCGCCGAGGTGAAGTTGATGACCTTTCCTCGACCCTGACGCTTCATCGCACGGATGGCGGCCCGCAAGCAGTAGAACGGCTCGTCGAGGAGCTGCGCGGTCAGGGACCGCCACGCTTCGTCCGTCGTCTCCTCGACCGGGCCGCCGAGCGGAGGGTGGCTCGAGTTGTTCACGAGGACGTCGAGCCGCCCGAACCGGTCGATGACCGTCCGCACGACGCGGTTCGCCTCGGCGGACCGGGTGAGGTCGCCGGCGACGAGCAGCGCCTCCCGCCCGTAGGCCAGCGTCACCTCGAGGGCCGGCTTCGCCCGGCTCTCGGTCCGGTCGTGGAGGGCGAGCACGGCCCCCTCCTTGGCGAACTCCTCCGTACAGGCCGCGCCCATGTACTGGCTGACGTTGGTGATGAGGGTGATTTTGCCGGTCAGCTTCATGGCTCAGCGCCCGGCCGACGAGCCTCGCATCTCTGGGTCCTCGCTCGATGCGCTGGCCGGTGTCATGGCGGTATCGTACCGAGAAGGCTGCCCCGACGCAATCGGCGCCGGTCCGATGACAGGGATACCGGTCGCCGGGCGCGCCCCTATAATGAAAGGGGCCGTGGCGGCGGGCCACGGTCGAACCGGCGGGAAGGAGCGGCCCCTGACCGCGGAGGGCAAGACATGGGCGGACTCTTCGAGTGGCTCCTCTTCTCCTATCCCTCGTGGTCGATCCTCGTCGTGCGGGTCATTCTCGGTATCATCTTCTTCGCTCACGGTGCCCAGAAGGTGCTCGGCTGGTTCGGCGGCCAGGGCCTCGAGCGCACCACGAGGTCTTTTGCCTCGATGGGGCTCCCGCTGCCCATCGCCTATCTCGTCTGCTTCTTCGAGTTCCTCGGGGGGATCGGGCTGATCCTCGGACTGCTGACGCGGCCGGCGGCGCTGGCCGTGATCATCGTGATGATCGGCGCCATCGCCAAGGTGCACTGGCAGCACGGCTTCTTCCTCAACTGGTCCCTCACGCCGGGCAAGGGCCACGGGTACGAGGCGAACCTGGCCTTCATCGCCATGGCGCTGGCGTGCCTGATCGCGGGGGGCGGGGCGCTCTCCCTCGACCGGCTGCTGCTCGGATACTGAGCCGCGGTGACGGGCGCGCGGGGCGCCCCGCGCCTTCCCGGAGGGAGCCGTCGAGGCCCGTCCGGCTCGGCTCAGCGCGGCTACGGAGTCGCGACCCAGTTCCAGGTCCGCCAGTTCGCTCGCGAGGTCGAGTTGACGCCGGACGCGTACTGGCTGACCGACCACACGCGCCCCGTCGTCGATCCGGCCGGCGGCACCGGGTCCGGGCTCGCCGCCGCGTAGTCACCCCAGCGGCAGTCGTTGTCGGCGCCCGCGCAGTCGAACCCCGAATAGTTGCCGGCCGAGCTGCGCACGAGGACGTGAGCCGACTGGGGGGCGGCCCCGACCTTCGACAGCATGCGCACGGCGGGGAACGATGTCGTCCCCGACGTGTCGAAGCCGAGCACCATGCTGTGGCCGAACCGCGCGGTGGTGCCGAACCGCGCCCGGTCGGGGGAGATCGCGCCGTTGAAGGCGAAGTACGCCGGGCTCGTGGCCCTCCCGGACTGGAACAGGGTCCGGGTGACGGGATTGATCTCGTACCAGCGCACCTCCGAGCGGCCGGCGGGGACGGTGGCGGTGGTGTGCTGGACCCAGAGCCCCACCCGGTTCCCGTGGCCGGGGTCGATGGCCGAGACGGCCTGGGTCGGGCGCGCGTCGAGCGTGTCGAGCCGCTTCGCCGAGTTCGGGAACCCGGTCCGCTGGGGCGCGTCCGGCGGGATGGTGTAGCTCGGCATCACCACCGGCAGGCCCGGGTTCTGGATGACGGGAGTGCCGGTGGCGCTGGGCGTGATGCGGTGCAGCGAGAAGCGCGTGCTCGGCAGGGCGCCGGTGCGGGCGATGATGTAGCCGGTGGGGGAGGAGTCGATCTGGTTGACGACGACTGGCGTGAAGGCCGGGCCGCCGTTCGGGTCCCTCAGGTTGAACGTCTCCCCGAACTTGAACGCGCTCGGGGGCGGGCACGTCGGGCCGGCGGGAGGCTTCGAGATCCCCAAGACGCTGGAGCCGATGAAGCCTCCCGCGGAGTTGAAGTCGTTGGTCCCGACCAACCAGAAGTTCGCCGTGTCCCCCAGCTTCGGGTAGTCGGGGAAGTTGGCCCCGAAGTTGACGAAGTAGTGGCAGAAGTCGGCAGCCGTGGCGGGTGACGAGGTCTTGCTGAAGCCGAGCGCGAGGAGGTGGTCGCTCGAGCTCACGACGAGGTCCATCGCGTAGTAGAAGCGATTGGTCGTGGCGTCCCAGATGATCTGGGGATCGAACGCCTGGCCGGAGGCGTTGGCCAGCTGGTTGAGCGTCCCGGTGCCGATCGGCAGGTGGGTCGTCTTGTTGTAGGTCGCGAACCGGCTGTTGACCAGCTCGATGTAGCGCGTGGATCCGACCGCGCTCGTCGAGTCCGGCGGAGCCCTCGTGCCGTCGAAGATGCCGTCAAAATTGAGGATAGAACGGGGTATGAGGCGCTCGTCGCCGCGGATCGGAACCGATGCCAGCGGGCCGCGTGTAGCCTCGGCTTCCGCGCCCTGCCCCGTCCGGCCGGCCGCCTCCGCCTTGGCGCGAGCGTATGCGGCCTGGTCGGGCACGAGATAACCCTGCCTCATCGCCAGAGCCGCGGCCCGGCCGACCGTGCCGTCGCTCGGAGGAGCCGTCGAGGACAGCCGCAGCCTCCCGGCTTGGGCGCCGGCCGCCCCGGGCACGAGTACCGCAAAGATCAGAGCGGCGAGGGCGACCGGGCAAGCACGCGCCCTACTCGGCTTCCGCATACTGTCCTCCTTGGCATTGACGTGCGTTCGCGACCCAGGATGGACCTCGGCATCGAATTCGCCCAATCTATCTCAAAGCAAAACCAGAACGCAAGTGGCGCGCGGTGGTGACAGGCAAGGAGCGCGACCGCGATGACCGTGGCCGGAGGGCGCCGACGGCACGCCCGGCGGTCGAGCTCAGCGCTCGGGCTTCCCGAACAGCTCGAAGAAGCGGCGGAACAGCGAGTCGAAGGTCTGGAGCGGCCCGCCGTGGTCGGTGCAGACCTCCCGCGGCTCGGTGGAGGCCAGGAAAGCCTCGCGGACGACGATCGGGCAGTAACGGGTGGCGAGCTTCCCGTTCGTGGGGTCCACGTCGCGGAACGTGACCGAGGACGGGACCGTGAACGGACCGCTCGGCAAGACGGCCATGGCCGTACGCATGAAGTCGGCCCAGATCGGAAGGGCCGCCTGGGCCCCCGAGAGCTGCAGCGCCTCCCGCTCGTCGAACCCCACCCACACGAGAGTC
>DASYQW010000021.1 GCA_036005065.1 Candidatus Methylomirabilota bacterium
CGCCCGTCGCCCGTCGACGTGGACGTGGTGAACGACACGGTCCACGCGCTGGCGCAGTCGATTCCCCCGCGGGCGGCGGCCCAGCTGGTGGTCCGGGCCGCGGAGATGGTGGACCGCCGGATCGCGGCCCTGCCCGACTCCATCCTCGAGGCCGTCGTCGCGGCCGACAACCCGTTCAACCTGGAGCGCCATCGCCACCGGGCCGAGCATCTCGTCGAGATGGAGCGGGCGCTGCGCTGAGTTCGCCGGGGCCCGCGACGCTGGATCCGGGCCGGAAGCCGCCGAGCTCGCGTCGCTCGGCCCTAGAATTCCCTCACGCAGAAGCAGCCGAGGCGCAGCTCCTGGCGGCACACCCATTTCCCCCGGACTCGCTTGTTGTATTTATGGTGCCCGGGCCGCACGTCAAGCAGAAAAGTTTCACAAGCTCGACCACCCGTATCTGACTGGATACAGTCCGCCTACGATTGGGGCGGGCTCGCGAGCTCGGCCCGCAGCCGGTCCTTCTGGACCTTCGCGGTCGGGGTCTTGGGCAGCGCGTCGGCGAAGAGGACCCGGGCGGGCACCTTGAAGCGGGCGAGGCGCTCGGCGCACCAGGCCTGAAGCTCGTCCGCCGTCGGCGCCGCGCCGGGGCAGCGCACGACGACGGCCACGACATCGTCCTCCGAGAGCTCGGAGGGCACGCCGACCACCGCCGACTCGAGGACGCCCGGGTGCGCGTCGAGCACCGCCTCGACCTCGCCCGAGGCGATGTTCTCCCCTCGACGACGGATCACGTCCTTCCGGCGATCCACGAAATAGAAGTAGCCGTCGACGTCGCGGTAGCCCCAGTCCCCGGTCCAGAGCCAGCCCTCGCGGAGGGCTCCGGCGGTCGCCGCTGGATCGGCGTGATAGCCCGCCATCATGACCGCGTTCCGGATCACGATCTCGCCGACGTCGCCCGGTCCGCACTCCCGGCCGTCGGCGGCGACGACTTTCATCTCGTTCCGGATCCCCCGCGCCGGCAGCTCCCGCGGCAGCCCCATGCTGCCGGGCTTGCGCCGGCCGTGGAGCGGCAGGATGGTGCCGAAGGTGCACTCGGAGAGGCCATAGCCCTCGAGCAGGGTCACCCCGAACCGCTCCTCGAAGGGCTCGAAGAGGTCACGGGGCACCGGCGCGCCGTAGAGGAGGCGGAGCCCGTGAGCCCGGTCCTGGGACCCGGGCGGGGCCTTGGCCAGCAGCGCCAGCATGGAGCCGATGACGTTCGCCTGGGTCGCCCCGAAGTGCCGGGCGTCGTCCCAGAACCCCGAGGCGCTGAAGCGCTCGAGCAGCACCAGAGTGGCGCCGGCCGCGAGGGCGCCCATGGTCGAGTAGGCCTGAGCGTTGATGTGGAAGAGCGGCAGCGGGGTCATCAGGCGATCCGTCGGCCCGAGGTCGAGCCACGCGCGGAATCCCTCGCCGGTCAGCACGTAGTTCCGGTGGGGCTGCAGCACGCCCTTGGGCCGCCCCGTCGTGCCCGAGGTGTAGATGAAGGTCGCGATCCTTTCGGGAGTCGCCCGCCCCTCGAGCGGGAGCGGCGTCTCGTCGGCCAGGTCGGCGAACGCGATGCCGCGGTCCCAGGGGCCGGAGCCGACCACGATCAGCTCCGTGACCGTCGCGCTCCGGCGATAGACCTCCCGGGCCACCTCGAACCCGTCGGCCCCGGTGACGAGCCACCGCGCCCCGGCGTGCTCGACCGGGTAGGCGGCCTCCTCGGCCCGAAAGGCCGTGTTGATGGGGACGAGCGCGGCGCCGAGGGCGTTGACCGCGAACCACGTCCAGAGGAACTCGGGGCAGTTCCGGAGATAGCAGGCGACTCGGTCGCCGGCGCCCACCCCGAGCCGCGCGAGCCCTCCCGCCACGCGGCCGATCTCGGCCCGGGCGTCGGCATAGGAGACGACGGTCTGCCCGAAAACCAGAAAAGGGTGCGCGGGCCGGCGCTCGGCGACGGCGGCAAAGGCCTCCGGGATGGTGAGCGGCAGCACGGGGCTATGGTACCGGCCGGCGAGGCGGGCCGCCAACCGCCCGGCACGACGCGCCCGGGGAGGCTACGCGTGTATCGGAGGAAACCCGAAGAGCGCGGCACCGAGGGGGGTGAGCCCGGCGGCGACGACCAGGAATCCGAACCAGGGAGAGCCGGGCCTACCCGTCACCAGCGCGGCGGACTACGTCCCTCCGGGCGACTCGCCGTCGAGGAGGCGTGAGAACGCGTCCCGGAAGGGGAAGACGCCGAAGCCGCCGCCCGTGTGGAGGAAGAGCACGCGGCGGCCGAGGCGGTTCCCCGGGCGCCGCGCCTCGTCGGTGAGCGCGAGAAACGCCTTCGCGGTGTACACGGGGTCGAGCAGGAGCCCCGCCTCGCGGGCGGCCTCGGCCACGACCCGGAGCTCCTCCGGGCGCACCGTGGCGCGTCCGAGCCCCTGGTAGCCGTCGAGCAGGCGGATCTGGTCGCGGTCGAGGCCGACCTCGAACCCGAACCGGGAGCCCGCCTTCCGCACGGTCGTCCAGACGTAGTCGCGGATCGCCTCGGCGTCGAACGACACCGGGACCCCCCAGATCTCCGCGCCGAGTCCGAAGAGCGCCTGGCCCAGATAGAGGCCGGCCAGGCTTCCGCCGCTCCAGGCCGCGATCACGATGGCGTCCGGCGCCGGAGCGCCCGCCGCGATCTGCGCCTTGAGCTCCTCGATCAGCGCGGCATACCCCAGCACGCCGAGCTCGTTCGAGCCCGACTCCGGGATCAGGTAGGGGCGGCCGCCGTCACGTCGTACCTGCTCGCTCAGCCGGGCGAAGAGGGCATCCGGCCGATCGACGTCCTCCGGCGGGACGAAGACGGCGGTGGCCCCGAAGAGACGCGCCAGGAGCAAGTTGCCGTCGGCGACCGATGGGCGCTCACCCCGCAGGCCGAGGACGCACCGGAGGCCGAGCCTGGCCGCGATCGCGGCGGCGGCCCGGCAGCAGTTCGACTGGAGCGCCCCCACGGTGATGAGGGTGTCGGCGCCCTGATCGAGCGCCTCGCGGACGAGGAACTCGAGCTTCCGGATCTTGTTGCCGCTCTCGGCGAAGCCCGTGAGGTCGTCGCGCTTGACGTAGAGCTCGACCCCGAGCCGCTCGCTGAGGCGCGGAAGCGGCTCGATGGGAGTCGGGCCGTAGGTGAGGCGGAAGCGGTCCGGCAGGCGCGCCATCATGCTCCGTCGACTATAGCACGCCGGCCTCGACGGCCAAAAAAACGCCGGGTCCGGATGACGCACCCGGACCCGGGGGACTCGGGGGGAACGGCCAGGGCCGCTAGATCATGGGAGGGGGCCATTGATCGGGCGGGCTTCGCCCGTCGGGGCCTCCTCCCAGACCCTCCCCCGGGAGGCGCTGGCGCGCGATCACTCCCACAGCCAGACAGGGTCCCCAGGGTGGGCCCAGCCCCCTGGGAGAAGGTCATGCTGTCCGCTTGCCGGTCCCGGCCGGGACCGGCAAGCGTGCTTTCGGAGCACCCATGAGCGCGACGAAGATCCAGCCCCGACTCGTTGACGCGCTCCGGGAGGTCGTCGGCCGGGACGGCGTCATCGCGGCTCCCGACGACTGCCTGGTCTACGAGTGCGACATGCTCGTCTACTACAAGGGAGTGCCCGACGTCGTGGTGCTCCCCCGGAGCGTGGCCGAGGTACTGGCCGTCGTCCGCCTCGTCCTCGACGCCGGCGTGCCCATCGTGCCGCGGGGGTCGGGCACGGGTCTCATCGGCGGCGCCATGGCGCCGCGCGGCGGCGTGATGATCGGCGTGAATCGGATGGACCGTGTCCTCGAGGTGGACCTGGCCAACCGCCACGCGGTGGTGGAGCCGGGGGTCATCAACCTGGGGCTCACCCGTATGGTGGAAGGGCGAGGCTACTTCTTCGCCCCCGACCCCTCGAGCCAGATGGTCTCCTCGATCGGCGGGAACGCGGCCACCAATGCCGGCGGCCCCCACGCCCTCAAGTACGGCAGCACCGTGAACCACGTCCTCGGGCTCGAGCTGGTGACGGGCCGCGGCGAGCTCCTGTGGCTCGGTGGGCCGGTCCGCGAGCGCCCGGGCTACGACCTGACCGGAGTCGTGGTCGGCTCCGAGGGGACGCTCGGTGTCATCACCAAGGTGGCCGTGCGCCTCACGCGCGCCGGCGAGGCCGTGAAGACGGCGCTGGCGACCTTCGCCTCGATCGAGGTGGCCTCGCAGGCGGTGTCGGCCATCATCGCGGAGGGCATCATCCCGGCGGCGCTCGAGGCCATGGACGAGCCGGTCATCCGGGCGGTGGAGGCGGGGATCAAGGCCGGCTATCCCACCGATGCCAAAGCCGTGCTGCTGATCGAGCTCGACGGGCCGGCGGCGGAGGTCGAGGTTCAGGCCGAGGCCGTGGCTCGGATCTGCCAGGCCCGGGGCGCCCTGTCGCTGCGTGTCGCCGCCGACGACAAGGAGCGGGCCCTCCTGTGGAAGGGGCGCAAGGAGGCGGCCGGCGCCTTCGGCCGGATCACCCACAACTATGTCCTCCAGGACGCCGTCGTGCCCCGCTCGAAACTTCCCGAGATCATGGCCCAGGTGCAGGCGATCGCCCAGAGCCACGGGGTCATGGTGGCCAACGTCTTTCACGCCGGAGACGGGAACCTCCACCCGATGATCTGCTACGACGAGCGAGTGTCGGGGCAGTTCGACGCGGCCCTGGCCGCCAGCGAGGCCATCCTGGATGCGTGCATCGCGGTGGGCGGCACGGTGACGGGCGAGCACGGCGTGGGAATGGACAAGGCCCAGAAGCTCGCGCGCCTGTTCAACGCCGATGACCTGGCCGCGATGGCCGCCGTCCGGCGAGTCTTCGACCCGCGTCTCCTCATGAACCCCGAAAAGGTCTTCCCATCCGGCGCCGCCTGCCCGGAGGTTCCCCGGGTCGGCGCCGGGAAGCCGGTGCCGGAGGGGATGTGGGTGTGACCGGGCGGGCGTCGCGCGACGTCGGCGCGGCGCTCGGCGCGGTGGTCGGGGGCGCCCAGGTGCTGGCCGGCGAGGCCGCGGGCGCCTTCGCGATCGAGGGGCGCGCCCCGCGCTGGGTCGCCTTTCCGGGGAGCGCGGACGAGGTGAGCCGTTGCCTGGCCCTCGCTGCGGCCGAGGGCCTCGCGGTGGCGCCGACCGGGCAGGGGACGCGGCGGCACTGGGGAGGCACCCCGCGGGCCCTGGACCTCGTGGTGTCCCTCCGTCGGCTCGACCGGATCCTCGCGCACGAGCCGGCCGACCTGACGATGTCGGTCGAGGCCGGTGTCACGCTCGGCGCGGTGAACGCGCACATCGGACCCTATCGCCAGCTCCTTCCGCTCGACCCGGCGCGCGCCGCGGGGTCGACGGTCGGGGGCATCGTCGCCACGGCCGCGACCGGCCCCTACCGGGCGCGCTACGGGACGATCCGCGATCTCCTGCTGGGCGTGACCGTCGCCCAGGCCGACGGCACCCTCGTGACGGGAGGGGGCCGGGTCGTGAAGAACGCCACCGGCTATGACATGCCGAAGCTCCAGGTCGGCGCCCTCGGCACCCTCGGCGTCGTCGTCTCGGCCCACCTGCGCCTCCACCCGGCGCCGGCCGAGGAACGGAGCTGGCTCTACGGGTTTCCGGGTCCCGAGGCGCTCCTGGATGCCGCCCTCGGCATCCTCGACGCGCCACTCGTCGTGAGCCGACTCACCTTCGTGGACCGGGCGACGCTGGGTCTCACGGGGCACGCGGCGACGCCACCGGCCGCGCTCGCGGTGACGATCGGCAGCGTGCCTGATGGGGCACGCGCCCAGGGCGAGCGTGTCGCCACGATCTGCCGGAGTGGCGGCGCGACGGCGCTTCCCCTGGCGGAGCCGGAAGCGTGGTGGAGGCGAGTCAGCGATGCCGCGTGGGGGAGCCCGCCCGAGCCCACCCTCGTGCTGCGGATCGGTGTCCGAACGACAGACGTCGTGAAGGCGCTCCGGGCGGTGGAGGCGGCGGTCGACGGGATGAGCCGTCGCGCCTCGGCCGAGCTCGCCAATGGCGTGCTCCACGTCGTGCTGGCGGGCCGCGGTCTCGAGGAGGCCGGGGCGCTCCTCGGTCGAGTCCGGGCGAGTCTGGCGCCGCTCGAGGGGACGTGCGTCGTCGAGCACGGGCCGGCGGCCGTGAAGGCCGCGCTCGACGTGTGGGGCGATGTGGGGCCGGCGCTGGCGGCGATGCGCGGGCTCAAGGCCGAGCTGGATCCGCAGAACATGCTGAACCCGGGCCGCTTCGTGGGAGGAATCTAGGGGTGGGAGGGCCGGTCGGCACGCGTCCGCTCGGAGCCTTCGACGCCCAGGACCCGCCGGACTGGGAGGGCATCCTCGATTGCGTCCACTGCGGGATCTGCCTGCCCCAGTGTCCGACCTACCGCGTCCTCGGCCAGGAGATGGACTCTCCGCGCGGCCGTCTCTATCTGATGCGCGCCGCGGGGGAAGGACGCATCGGGCTCACCGAGAACTTCGTCACCCACATGGACCGCTGCCTCGGCTGTCGCGCCTGCGAGACCGCGTGCCCGTCGGGGGTTCCGTTCGGGCGGCTGCTCGAAGAGGTGCGCGGGCAGCTCGAGCGCCGGGTGCCGCGCCCGCTCTCGCGCCGGTTGCTCGGACGGCTGATCCTCGGCACCTTCCCCCACCGCCGGCGCCTCGGCACGGCGCTTCGTGTGCTGCGGCTCTACCAGCGCTCCGGGGTCCAGCGCCTCGTCCGAGCGGCCGGCTTCCATCGCGCGTTCCCGCGACTCGCGGCGATGGAGCGCCTCCTCCCCCCGCTGACCGCGGTCCCGAGCGGCGGCCGGGCCGCCCCGCGCCAGGGCCAAGGCGCCTCCCGAGGAACCGTGGCGCTCCTGGAGGGCTGCGTCCAGGCCCTCCTGTTCCCCGAGGTGAACCGGGCGACCGAGCGACTGCTCACCCGGGCCGGTTACACGGTGGTGACGCCGTCGGGCCAGGGCTGCTGTGGAGCGCTCCACCTCCACTGGGGCGACCGCGAGGGCGCCCGCCGGCTCGCTCGGCTGAACCTCGCCGCCTTTGCCGGCGTCGACTGGGTCGTCACCAACGCCGCCGGCTGCGGGACCGCGCTCCGCGACTACGGGCATCTGCTGGCCGACGATTCGAGCGCGGCCGACCTCGCGGCTCGCGTGCGGGATGTGTCCGAGCTCCTGGCGAGCGCGCTGCCGGAGCCGCAGCATCCGCTCCCGCTCACCGTCACCTACCACGAGCCGTGCCACCTCGCTCATGGCCAGCGGGTGCGCGAGGCGCCCCGGGCGCTGCTGAAGGCGATCCCCGGACTGACCCTGGTGGAGCTCCGGGACGCGGACCTCTGCTGCGGGTCGGCCGGCGTGTACAACCTTCTCGAGCCGGCGATCGCCGGGGAGCTCCTCCGACGAAAACTCGATCGAATCGCCGAGACCGGTGCCGAGATCGTGGCGAGCGGGAACCCCGGCTGCCTGCTCCAGCTCCGCATGGGGCTGGCCGAGCGCGGTCTCCCGATTCGTGCCCACCATCCGGTCGAGCTTCTCGCCTGGTCGGTCGAGGGCCTGCCGCCCTCGAGCCGCGGGACCTAGGAACGTGGAGCGGATCCGGCTGCGCGACCGCGTGGCCTTCCAGGAGGGCAAGATGGCCCGGCAGCGCCTGGCCGGGACCGCGCGCTGCCAGGTCGATCTCTACTGCCTCAAGCCGGGCCAGTCGCAGCCCGCCCACAGTCATCCCGACCAGGACAAGCTCTACCTCGGAGTCGAGGGCGTCGGGCGCATCCGGATCGGGAGCGAGGAGCAGTGGCTCGAGCCGGGCGTGCTGGTGCTGGCGCCGGCCGGGGTCGAGCACGGCCTCGCGAACCCGGGGGACACGCCGCTCGTCGCGCTGGTCCTGGTGGTTCCGCCCCCCGAGCACGCCTGAGAGCCCACGAGGGAATCAATGCGGGACGTGGCGTGCGGAGACGACGGGACGCAGCGGGCTGAGCCAGACGGCCCGGTGAAGGGCCAGTCGCGGTAAGATCGGTATGCCGGAGGAGTCCAAGCGCTACTTCACGCGGGAGGGGGCCGAACGGCTGATCCCGCGCCTTCAGGCGCTCATGGGCCGGATCAAGGAGTGTCACGCCGTGACGGGCCAGCTCCGCGGCGCCCTCCAGGAGGCGCAGCGGCAGGTGATGCTGTCGGGCGGTGCTCGGCTCGATCCGGAGTTCTGGCGGTCGCGGAAGACCGAGCTCGCGCGGGTGACCGCGGAGCTACAGGAAAGGATCGGGGAGATCCTGAAGATGGGGGCGGTCCCGAAGGACCTCGAGCTGGGGCTGGTGGATTTTCCGGCCCTCATCGACGAGCGCGAGGTGAACCTCTGCTGGCGCCTCGGGGAGGAGCGGATCCGCTTCTGGCACGGCCTCGACGAAGGCTATGCCGGGCGGAAGCCGCTCCCGAGCGAAGGATAGGAGGCGGAATGCAGCTCCTCTTGGCGAACACCGGCTCGTACCCGCGGATCGGCGATACGCCCGAGACGCAGCGACACCGCCGGGCCTACGGCCAGCGTGAACGGGGCGAGATCTCGGACACGCAGTGGCAGGCGGTCGAGGACGAGGTCACCCGCGAGGTCGTGATCGAGCAGCTCCAGGCGGGCATCGAGCTCCCGACCGATGGCCACGTACGCTGGTACGACCCGATCTCGCACCTGGCCCGGCCGCTCGCCAACATCGCGATCAACGGCCTCCTGCGCTACTTCGACACGAACTTCTACTTCCGGCAGCCGGTGGTATCGGGGCCGGTGTCGAGACGCCAGCCGCTCCTCCGCCGGGAGTTCGAGGTGGCCCGATCGTCCGCGGCTCCCCATCCGATCAAGCCCGTCATGACGGGGCCGTACAGTCTGGCCCAAGCGTCCGTCCTCGAGGGCGGCTACCGGGACCGGGCCTCGCTCGCTCTCGCCTATGCGGACGTCCTGGCCCAGGAGGTGGCGGAGCTGGCCGAGGCCGGCGCGACGCTGATCCAGATCGACGAGCCGTTCCTGCTCCAGCACCCCGAGGACCTCGACGTCGTGCGCCGGGCCTTCGGCATGCTGGCGGCGGCCCGCGGGCGAGCCCGGCTCGCCTGCTACACCTACTTCGGGGACGCGGTGCCGCTCTACGACGACCTGCAGGAGCTGCCGGTGGACGTGCTGGGCTTCGACTTCACCTACAGCCCGAAGCTCGCCGAGCGGATCGGCGAGGCCGGCACCGGCAAGGCGCTCGGGCTCGGGCTGATCGACGGGCGCAACACCAAGCTCGAGACCAAGGACGCCGTGTACCCGGCGCTCGATCGCGTGCTGCCCCACCTCCGGGGCACCGCCTACCTCAACCCCTCCTGCGGCCTCGAGTTCCTTCCCCGGGATCGCGCCCGGACCAAGCTGGAGACGATGGTTCGTCTGGCTCGCGAGTACACGGGGC
This sequence comes from Candidatus Methylomirabilota bacterium, assembly GCA_036005065.1. Classification (NCBI taxonomy): domain Bacteria; phylum Methylomirabilota (SeqCode); species Candidatus Methylomirabilota bacterium. Next base: position 9,425 of record DASYQW010000021.1, read on the forward strand.
CGAAAGGAGCCTGAGATGAGCCGCGCCAAGCTTCGCGCCCTCGGCCTCGAGCTGCCGCTCCTGCCGACCTCCACGGTCGGCAGCTTCCCCAAGCCGCCCTATCTCACGGAGGCCCGGGCCAAGGCGACCCGCAACGCGATCACCCGCGCGGAGCTCGACCGCCTGGAGCGACAGGCCACCGAGTTCTGGGTCCGCACGCAAGAGGAGCTGGGGATCGACGTCCTGGTCGATGGCGAGCAGTACCGGGGTGACATGGTCGCGTATTTCGCCGAGACGCTGGGCGGGTTCGCGCGGGGCGGTCTCGTCCGGTCATACGGCAACCGTTACTACCACAAGCCGGTCATCGTCGGCCCGGTCGCGTGGCGCGGTCCCATCACGGTCGACTGGTGGCGGTGGACGCAGTCGCTCACTGACCGGCCCGTGAAGGGGATGCTGACCGGCCCCTACACGATCATGGACTGGTCGTTCGACGACCATTACCCGAACCGGAAGGCGGCCTGCCTGGCGCTGGCGCGCGAGGTACGCAAGGAGCTGGAGGTGCTCCTCGCGGCCGGCGTCAAGATCGTCCAGATCGACGAGCCCGCCCTCTCGGTCCGCCCCGAAGAGCTGCCGTTCGCCGTGGAGGCCATGCACCTCGTCGTCGACGGCCTGCCGGCCTACTACATCGTCCACGCCTGCTTCGGGGCGTTCGAGACGATCTACCCGGGGCTGCTCGACCTCCCGGTGGACAACCTCGATCTCGCCATCTCGCACAGCGCGCTCGACCTGCTGGCGATGTTCGAGAAGGACCCCTTCACCAAGGACCTCTCTCTCGGCGTCCTCGACGTCCACCGCCACACGGTCGAGTCGCCGGACGAGGTCAAGGCGCGCATCAGACGCGGGGTCGGTGTCCTGCCCAAAGAGCGGATCTGGGTGGATCCCGACTGTGGCCTGAAGACACGGACGGTGGACGAGACCCGGGGAAAGCTGTCCGCGATGCTGGCGGCGGTGCGGGAGGTCCGGGGCGCGCTCGGCTGAGATCCCCGGAGGGGGCCTTGCCGGCCCGCTCCCCGGAACCGAGACGGGCGCCAGCGCCGGGAGGTCGATGCCTCGCTACTCGACGGTCCTGTTCGACCTCTTCGACACGCTGGTCCGGTTCGACCGCGACCGGCTCCCGGTGGCGCGGATCGACGGGCGAGAGGTCCACACCTCGGTGGCGTGCCTCTATCCCGCCGTCGCGGTGGCGCTGCCCGGAATCAGCATCGAGGCGTTCTACGACGCCTTCATGGGCAGCTACCGTGAGGCCGAGCGGCGGCGTGAGCTCGACCACCGCGAGATCCCGGCCCTGGCGCGGCTCGGCTTCTGCTACGCGCGGCTCGGAATCGATCCGGCGACGGTGCCCGCGGCGGTCTCCGAGCAGCTCATCACCCTCCACATGACCTGTCTGGCCGGGGCCGCCGAGCCGCTGCCGGGCCGGCCCGAGCTCCTCGACTGGCTGGCCGGCCGCTACCGCCTCGGGCTCGTGTCGAACTTCGACTACACGCCCACGGTGCAGCGCATCCTGGCCGAGGGCGGGATCCTCGACCGGTTCGACGCCGTGGTCGTGTCGGACTCGGTCGGCTGGCGCAAGCCGAGTCCGGCCATCTTCCAGGTGGCCTTCGACCGTCTCGGCGTCGGCCCGCGCGAGTGCCTGTTCATCGGCGACCGGCCGGAGATCGACGTCGCAGGAGCCAAGGGCGTGGGGATGGACGCCGCCTGGTTCAACCCGGCGGGAACGCCGCCTCCGGCGGAGGCGCCGGAGCCCGATTTCGTGCTGGGCCGCCTGGCCGACCTCCGCGCGATCCTGGAAAAAACCGCTTGACGAGCGTACGGGCTTCCGGTAGCCTTAGTGGCCGATTGACGGGGCAGGCTGCTTGTCAGGAGATCGACGTCGATCCCGCCGCAAGGGCTGAAATCGGATTGCCCTTGCGGTTTTTTGTTGGCCGCTCGCCCCTAGCCTCACGGAAGGAGACCGACGGAATGCGCGAAAGCGGAGTGGTCAAATGGTTCAACGAGGCCAAGGGGTACGGCTTCATCGAGCGCCCGGGCGGAGAGGACGTCTTCGTCCATTACTCCGCCATCCAGGGCTCGGGCTTCCGCACGCTGGCCGAAGGCCAGGCGGTGGAGTTCGACGTCGTGGAGGGGCCGAAGGGGAAGCAAGCGGCCAACGTGACCAAGAAGTAGCGGTCACGTGAGCGGAACGGCCCCGGAGGGTTCCCTCCGGGGCCGTTTTTCTTTTTCGGGGCGCGCTCCGGGCGTCCTGCATCCCCGAGGGGGCGCAGGACGTCTGATATAATCGAGGGCGCCGCCGGCGAGGACGAGCGTGAGCGAGATCCACAAGGTCGTCATACTGGGCTCCGGCCCCGCCGGGCTGACCGCGGCCATCTACACCGGGCGCGCGAACCTGTCGCCGGTCGTGCTGGCCGGAAGTCAGCCGGGGGGCCAGCTCATGCTGACGACCGACGTCGAGAACTACCCGGGCTTCGAGCAGGCCATCCTGGGGCCGGACCTCATGGACGTGATGCGCCGTCAGGCCGAGCGCTTCGGGGCGAAGATGATCGACGACGATGCGATCGGCGTGGACCTGACGCACCGGCCCTTCATCGTGAAGACCGCCGAGCAGACCTACCGGTCCCTGACGCTGATCATCGCGACCGGCGCCTCCGCCAAGATGCTGGGACTGCCGGCCGAGAAGAAGCTCCTCGGCCGGGGCCTGTCGACCTGCGCCACCTGCGACGGCTTCTTCTTCAAGGGGCAGGATCTGGCCGTGGTGGGGGGCGGCGACTCGGCGATGGAGGAGGCGAACTTTCTCACCAAGTTCGCCGACAAGGTCACGGTGGTCCACCGGCGGGACACGCTGCGAGCGTCGAAGATCATGCAGGATCGGGCGCGGCGCAACAAGAAGATCGCCTGGATCTGGAACAGCACGGTGGACGACATCCACGACGCCGACCAGGGAAAGGTGACCGGGGTCAGCCTCCGCAACCTCAAGACCGGCGAGCTCAGCGAGATGCCGGTCGGCGGCGTGTTCGTCGCCATCGGTCACACGCCGAACACCCAGCTCTTCGCCGGCCAGCTCGAGCTGGACCCCGGCGGCTACATCGTGACCCAGCCCGGCTCGACCCGGACCAGCGTGCCCGGCGTGTTCGCCGGCGGGGACGTGGCCGACCACGTCTATCGCCAGGCGGTGACCGCGGCCGGCACCGGCTGCATGGCCGCCATCGACGCCGAGCGCTTCCTGGAAGCCGAGGCACACTAGTCCCTCGGGGGGGTCTCGGAAGACCCCCCCGATGCCCCCCCTCGGTTGCGGCGGCACAGCCGCCGCTCGGAGCACTCCTCGATGCACCACGCGCTCGGTGGTCGGCGCCGGGTTACTCCGAGGCACTCCTGATCTCTGGAGGGGGGCCGGCACCCCCTCGATCGCTCTCCGCAAACCTCTCGGGGGGCGCTCTCGCGCTCCCTCACGTTCCGACACCCCTCCGACTGACCTCAGAGGGCGTGAATCCCGGCGGCCGCCCGGAGGCCCGACTCGATCGCCCCCTGGATCCACGCGTGGGCGAGCGAGGCGTGCTCGCCGGCGAGCCAGATCCGCCCCTCGGGCGCGATGATCGTCTGATAGAGGCGCGTCTGCTGGCCGGGATCGAAGAGGGCGAAGGCGCCGCCGGCGAACTCGTCGTCGTGCCACATGTAGGAGGCGCCTGCCTCGAAGTCCCGGGCGATCTGCGGGTGGATCAGCGCCAGGTTCTCGAGCGCCTGGGTGATCCGCTCGGCCGGCGGAAGGGACCCCCAGCGCTGGGCGTCCTCCGACCAGGTGTAGCTGGCCAGGAGCACCCCGCGCCCGGTATCCCGTCCGTGGTCGGGGTAGTAGGTGGCCCGGATGGGAAGATCGCTCACCGTGCCCCCACCGAAGATCCCGTCGTCATCCTCCCAGAACCGGCGGCGACACTGGAAGAGAATCTTGGCGGAGGCGTCGTAGTGGAGCTGCCGGATGGCGCGCTGCTTGGCCGGGGAGAACGGCTTGAGCACTTCGATGTGCCGGAGAACCGGGAAGGGGACCGTCACGATCGCGTAGTCACCGGTCTCGGTGAAGCGACCCGCCGCCGTCTGATAGTGAACGGCCACGCCCGTGTCGCTCTGGTCGAGGGCGATCACGCGGGCGCCGAACCGGATGTGGCGCCGAAGATCGGGGAGGAAGGCGGACGGCAGACGGTCCATGCCGCCCGCGATCTCCACGAGGTCGGTGTAGCAGTGGCTGACCTCCTCCCGCAGGAGCTCGAGGAACGCGGAGTTCATCAGGGCTTCCTGGAAGGAGAAGAGGCCGAAGGCCTCGATGGCGCCCTCCGACCAGCCCCGGGACTCCAGGAACTCGCGGGTCGAAAACTCGTCGTAGCGCCCGACGATGGCCGCCCAGGCCGCCTCGCCCTCCCGGGTCAGGGCCTCGACGCACTCGGCGATCGCCTCCGCCCACAGGGCATCCAGCGTTCGGCCGCGCTCGTGGGAAGCCAGCTCGAAGGGCAGGAGCGCCGGCTCGGCCTGGACCTCGCTGGCCCGGAGCCGGCGGCCCTGCAGGTAGACGAAGGCATTCGGGTTGCCCATCGTGAACGGGGCGAGCTCGAGTCCGAAGCGCTCGCAGTAGGCCAGCGTCAGGTGGTGACTCCGCGGGATGCGCATCGCTCCGACCTCGGCGTAGAGGCCGTGGGTGAAGGGCTCCCGGAGCGTGTAGATCCGTCCGCCCACCCGCGCCCGGGCCTCCAGGACGACGGGAGTGTGCCCGGCTCGCCGGAGCTCCCAGGCGGCGACCAGGCCGGCCATGCCGGCGCCGACGATGACGACCTTCCGGGGCGGGCCGTCGCGCCGGGGGAGGCCCGAGCGGGCGACCTCGAGCAGGGGGACGACCGCCTGCGGCGACGGCGGAGACGCGGACACGGAATCGTTCAGAGGCGCGGCGGGCGACCCGGTCAGGTGCCGATGCGGAGCGGGCTCCCGAGCGCGCCCAGGTAGGCGATGGTCGAGAGGTAGGACAGCTTCCCGGTGCGTGGGTTCTCGGACGGCACGTTCTCGATCTCGACGCGGAGCCGACCGAAGGCGCCTTCCGCCATCACGGTGTGGCGGTTCCGGCCGAGTCCCGGGACCGCGTAGACTCGGATCCGCGTGGCGTCGGGACCCAGACCGGCCAGCGAGACGGCAGCCACCACGTTGACGTTGGCTGGAAAGGCGCGGCACGCCTCCCGCGCCGGGCCCTCGAAGACGAGGGTTTCGGCGGTGAGGCCGTCGAGATCGACGTGGGCCACGCCGGGAGCCCCCACGAGGCCGCCAGGCGGCTTGCGCGTTTCCATGACGACGCTGGCCAGGTGGCCGGCGACCGCGGCGCCCTTCAGGCCGTCGAGCCCGGCGATGGCCGCCGAGGGCGCGTGGATCCTGGCGCCTCGCGCGGCGGCCAGGGCCGGCCACTCGGGGTGATCGAGGAGACCGCCCACCGAGAGGACCAGGAGGTCGCGACCGGCCTCGAGGACGAGCGGGGCGAGCTCGGCCAACGCGGCCTGGGACGCGGCCTCGACCACGAGGTCGGATTCCTCGACGAGCCGCGGGAGCGAGAAGTACGGCGGTGCGCCGGGCAGGCTCTCGAGGAAGGCCTTCCCGCGCGCCTCGTCTCGGCTGGTGGCGCCGGCCAGGTAGCACCCCCGAAGGCCGTCGGCGAGCGCGCGCGACACGGCGCGGCCGATCGCGCCGAGCCCGACCATCCCGATCCGCAGGTCGCGTCCAGTCATTGCGCGTCGATGCGCGGTCATCCTAGCAAGCGCGCCTTCGGGAAATCAAGACGGCGTGCTATCCTAGGGCCCGATGACGGCACGCGGGATGTCGCCGGCGCGCGCCAGGCTGATGCGCGGTCCGCTGGAGCGGCTGTATCGCGACTTCGACTACCGCGGCCGGCTTGCCCGCGACGCCATCCAGTATCCCCGGCGCTACGCCGACCCCCTCGACCGCGAGATCGTCGCGCTCCTGAGCGCGAGCCTCGCGTACGGTCGCGTCGATCTCTTCGGCCCCTGGATCGAGCGTCTGCTCGGCTGGCTGGGCGCGTCGCCGCGCGCCTTCGCCATGAACTTCAATCCCACCCGCGACGCGTCGATCTTCACTCCGTTCCACTACCGATTCAACCGGGGCATCGACCTGGCGGCGGCGCTCCTGGCGATCCAACGGCTTCTCCACCGGCACGGCTCGCTCCGCCAGGCGTTCCTGGCCGGCTACTCGGAGACGGACCCGGACGTCCGGCCTGCCCTCGACGCCTTCGCCCGCGCGGTCCGGGAGCAGGACTTCCGGCCGGTCGGAATGCGGCGGCTCACCCGGGGGTTCCGTCATCTCTTTCCCCTTCCGGCCGACGGCGGCGCCTGCAAGCGCTGGCACCTCTTCCTCCGGTGGATGGTGCGATGTGACAGCTTCGACTTCGGCGACTGGCCGGAGGTCTCGCCGTCGAAGCTCCTGATCCCCCTCGACACGCACGTGGCCAACATGGCCGACGCGCTGCGCCTGACGCGCCTCCGGAGCCGAACGGGCCGGATGGCCGAGGACGTGACACGGAACCTCCGTCGGGTCGACCCCCGGGATCCGGTCAAGTACGACTTCGCCCTCTGTCACACGCGGATGCGGGGCGACTGCCTCGGACGGCGGGCCCCTGTGTGTGGAGACTGCGGCCTGCGCCCGATCTGCCGGCACTGGCGCTGATGGGGGAGTCGATCGGCCTGCTCGGCGTCGCGCTGCTCGTCGCGGTGGGAGGCGTCCTCGCCTGGGCGCTGTTCACGCTGGCGACGCGGGTCCGCGAGCTGGAGACGGCCCGGGCCACCCCGGACGCCGCCGCCACGCTCCTCCAGCGCGAGATCGAGGCCGTTCGGGCGGAAGCCCGCCAGGGACAGGAGGGCGCGCTGACCGCCGTGCGGCAGGAGATCAGCCAGTTCGGCGGCCAGGTCGGCCAGCAGCTCGGCCAGGTCCAGGTGGCCGTCAATACCCAGCTCCAGCAGGTCACCGGCGAGGTCAACCGGCGGCTCCAGGAGGGCATGGCCCTCATCCAGGGGGCGCAGACGGCGATCGGCCACCGGCTCGACCAGGCGGCGACGGCGGTGAGCCAGGTGCACGGACAGCTCGGGACCCTGACCGAGGCGACGCGTCGGATGGCCGAGATCGGGCGCGACATCGCCGGGCTCGAGCAGATCCTCCGGGCCCCGAAGATCCGCGGGGGTCTCGGCGAGATCCTGCTCGAGCGCGCCCTCGGCGAGATCCTCCCCGGGGGGACCTACCGGCTGCAGCACGCCTTCCGGGGCGGGGACAAGGTGGACGCGGTGATCGTGCTCGGCGACCGGCTGGTCCCGGTCGACTCGAAGTTCCCGCTCGAGAACTTCCGGCGCCTGGTGGAGGAGCCCCAGGAGGACCGCCGCCGGCAGGTGCGGCGGGGGTTCGTCCGCGACGTCCGGAACCGCGTGGACGAGATCGCCAAGAAGTACATCCTGCCCGACGAAGGGACCTTCGACTTCGCGCTGATGTACATCCCGGCCGAGAACGTCTACTACGAGGTCGTCGTCAAGGACGAGGACGAAGGGGACGACTCCGTCCTGGCCTACGCGCTGTCACGCCGGGTGATCCCCGTCTCCCCGAACTCCTTCTACGCCTACCTCCAGGTGATCCTGCTCGGGCTCAAGGGGTTGCGGGTCGAGCAGAACGCTCGGGAGATCCTGGCCACCCTCGGCCGGTTGACCGGCGACCTGACGCGCTTCCGGGAGCACTTCGACACCCTCGGCAAGCACGTCACCAACGCCAAGAACAAATACGAGGAGGC
>DASYQW010000022.1 GCA_036005065.1 Candidatus Methylomirabilota bacterium
CGACCCGGTGTAGCCGGTCACGTAGGCGTGGCCGGATGCGTCCACCTGGATTCCGTGGCCCTGGTCGTCGCCGCTTCCCCCGAGGTAGGTCGAATAGACGAGGGCAGTGCCGGTCGGATTGAGCTTGGTCACGAAGGCGTCGAAGGAGCCGCCCAATGAGGTCTGAAACGCCCCCGCCGTGGTCGGGAAGTTGCTGGAGCTGGTGCCGCCCGTCACGTAAGCGTTGCCGGCAGCATCGAGGGCGATGCCCGGGCTGAAGTCCACGTTGCTCTCGTTCCCGCTGCCCCCGAGGTACGTCGAATAGACCAGGCCCGAGCCGCTGGGGTTGAGCTTCGCGACGAAGGCGTCACGCCCGCCGCCGAGCGCGGTCTGGAACGCGCCGGCCGTGGTCGGGAAGTCCGACGAGTCGGTCCAGCCGGTCACATAGGCGTTGCCGGCCGCATCGACGGCGATCGCCTGGCTCTTGTCCTCGCCGCTGCCGCCCAGGTAGGTAGAGTAGACCAGCGCCGAGCCGGTGGAGTTGAGCTTCGTCACGAAGGCGTCCGCGCTGCCGCCGTTGAAGGTCGTGTCGAGCGCGCCTGCGGTCGTCGGGAAGCTGGCCGAGGCGGTCCATCCCGTGACGTAGGCGCTGCCGGCGGCGTCGACCGCGATGCCGAACCCCTCGTCGGCACCGCTGCCGCCGAGGAAGGTGGAGTAGATCAGCACCGGATCGATGACCAGCGGATGGCGCGAGTCGTAGGCCGCGACCGCCACCCCGACCGTGAGCGGGGCCACGTGGCACTCGGCCGCCGGGCACGGCTCGCTGACGAGCGTGAAGCGCGCCGGGACGGGCACGCGGGTGCCCTGGACCTCCTGGTACACCACGGGGGCGTGCAGCCGAAGCTCGCCGTGGGCCGTGCGGACGACGAGATCACCTCCGGCCTCGAGGGCCAGCCCTTCCGCGCCCTCGAAGGCGAGCCGGATCGGGGCCGGGTCGGCGCCGGGGGCGACGACGAGGTCGTACTCGAGCTGCCCCTGGCGCCCATAGTACACGAGGCTCACGCCGGGATAGACCTCGTCGTAGCGCACCCGGGCGTAGGTGGGGATGTCCGTCCGCCACCGGGTCGGGTCGTTGCCGAGGAAGTAGTGGACCCGGCCGGGAAGCGCGTCGAGTCCGACGACGCGGGGCGAGGAGTTCGCGCCCACGAGCTTCATGCGGACGACACCGGCGGCCGGCCCCAGGACGGCGTCACCCTCAGCAGGGGACGCCGGACGCGATCGGCCCGGCGTCGCCTTCAACACGAGCACAGCCTCGGTCGGCGTCAGGAAGAGCGTGTAGCCGCGGCCCCGCGCCAGAAAATCCACGCGGGGGTCGGTCTGCCCCCGGTTGGCCTCGAACGCCAGCGGAAGCCGTCCATAGCCCTCCACGATGCCCACGCGGCTCGCGGAGGAGTCCGGAGCGCTCGGGGGACTGGACATCGCCGGCGAGAGGCCGGGCCACGCCCCGACGAGGGACGGGAGGAGGAGCGCGTGGAGCGCGGCCAGCAGCCCGAGCCCGACGCTCCTGATCGCGGTTTCGCGTTGCGGTGTCATCACCGCCTACCGGTCGTCGTGTCGAGCGAGCGGAGCGTCTCGTCGACCCGTCCGCCTTCTCCGGGGCCCCACCGAGGTTGCCGGCCGCGAACACGCCAACGCCCCCACCCACCAACGATGTGGTCGGCAACGGCGGCTCCTCGGCTGTCCTCGGACCCGATCCACGGATACCCCTCCCTTCCCGAGGATAGGTCCCGCGAATTGACGGGACTCTAGATGGTGGCCGGGCGTGTGTCAACGGAATTTTCGAGGAAAGATAGCCGTCCCGCGTATCGTGGTCCGGCCACCTCCGCAGCCTCCGCATCGTTCCTCGTAACTATTTGAGCGCTTTTCCGAAAACGTCAATAGCTTCCGCCGTCAAGCTCTCACCGTCGAGCTTGACCTTCGGCGTCGGCGTGTGCGAAGCTAACCCGGATCATGAGCCGGATTCAGAGGCTCCAGTGGAAGTTCGAGATCTTCGGAGAGCTGCTGGCGTTCCTGTGGGAGCGCAAGCTCTTCTGGATGATCCCGATGGTGGCGATCATCGTGGTGTTCGGGATGCTGTTGGTCCTGGCCCAGACCTCCGTTATCGCCCCCTTCATCTACACACTGTTCTGACCCCGGCCGCGATGCCCCTGCTCCGCGCCGTGTGGGCCGGGTGGGTCCGGATCGCCCACGCGATCGGCCGCGTCCAGAGCCGCGTCGTCCTCACGGTCCTCTACTTCGTCCTCCTGGGCCCCTTCGCCCTGGGCGTCCGGCTGCTGGCCGACCCGCTCCAGCTCCGGCGGCGGCCGGGCGGCTCCCACTGGCTCCCCCGTGCCGCGTCGCCGGCCAGCCTCGAGGCGTTCCGGAAGCAGTAGTGGACATCCTGGGGCTCAGCTGCTACTACCACGACGCCGCCGCCGTGCTGCTCCGGGACGGCGTCCTCGTCGCGGCCGCCGAGGAAGAGCGGTTCACCGGGATCAAGCACGACTACGCGTTTCCGGCCCGGGCCATCGCCTTCTGCCTGCGGGAGGGCGGCATCACCGCGCGGGATCTGGACCACGTCGTCTTCTACGAGAAGCCCTTCCTGAAGTTCGAGCGGCTGCTCTTCAGCATCATGGCCACCTTCCCGCGCTCGTCCCGGGTCTTCCGGGAGGCCATGATCACGTGGCTCGGCGACAAGCTCTGGATCAAGAGCCTGATCCGGGAGCAGCTCGGGGTCGACCGGGAGAAGATCCTGTTCAGCGAGCATCACCTCTCGCACGCCGCCAGCGCCCTCTTCTGCTCGCCCTATCGGGAGGCCGCCATCCTCACGGTCGACGGCGTCGGCGAGTGGACGACGGCCACGATGGGCCGCGGCTCGGCCGACTGGGACGGCTCCGGGCGGAACGAGATCACCCTCGGCCAGGAGCTCCGCTTCCCGCACTCCCTCGGCATGCTGTACTCGGTGTTCACGGCGTTCCTGGGCTTCGAGGTGAACGAGGGCGAGTACAAGGTCATGGGGATGGCTCCCTACGGGGAGCCGAAGTACGTCGATCGGGTGCGGAGGCTCGTCGACATCGCGCCGGACGGCAGCTTTCACCTGGACATGTCGTACTTCAGCTACCACCATCACCCCGAGCAGAGCTACCGGGCCAAGTTCCTCGGGCTGTTCGGCGAGCCCCGACCGCCCCGGGCGCGCTTCGTCACCCGCCAGACCAGCCTCTACGACGACCCGAGCCCGCCGAGCGCCGAGGAGCTCAGGCGCAACCAGTACTACGCCGACGTGGCCGCCAGCATCCAGCGGGTCACCGAGGACATCCTCCTCGCGATGGCCAATCAGCTCTACCGGGACACCGGGCTCCCGCGGCTGTGCATCGCGGGCGGGGTGGGGTTGAACAGCGTCGCCAATTACAAGATTCTCCGCCAGACGCCGTTCGAGGAGATCTTCATCCAGCCGGCGGCGGGGGACTCGGGCGGGGCCCTGGGCGCGGCGCTCTACGCGTACCACGTGCTGCTCCAAAAGCCGCGGCGGTTCGTCCTCGACCACGCCTACTGGGGCGAGACGTTCCCGGCCGACGCGATCGAGGCGGACCTGGAGCAGACGGGCAGCCCCTACGAGCTGATCCGCGACGACGACAAGCTCTTCGAGCGGGTGGTGGATGCCCTGCTGGCCGGGAAGGTGGTCGGGTGGTATCAGGGGCGCTTCGAGTGGGGACCCCGCGCCCTCGGCAACCGGTCGATTCTCGCCGACCCCCGCCAGGAGCGCATGAAGGACATCGTCAACATCAAGATCAAGTTCCGCGAGCCCTTCCGTCCCTTCGCGCCGTCGGTGCTCGTGGACGCCACCGAGCGGTACTTCGACATCGCCGAGCCGGCCCGCCACCACCCCGCCCGGTTCATGCTCTACGTGGTGCCGGTCACGCGCCCGGACGCGATCCCGGCCGTCACCCACGTGGACGGGAGTGGCCGGCTCCAGACCGTGCATCGGGACCTCGCCCCGCGCTACGCCCGCCTCATCGAGACCTTCGGCGAGGCGAGCGGCGTCCCGGCCGTCCTGAACACCTCCTTCAACCTCAAGGGCGAGCCGATCGTCCGGACCCCGGCCGAGGCGATCCGGACGTTTCAGAAGAGCGAGATGGACCTCCTGGTCATGGAGAACTACCTCCTCGCCAAGAGCGCCCGTTGAGGACGTGATGCCGGACGTGGCCCTGCGGGGGCGCCGGGACGCCGCGGCCGAGCGGCCGCCGGCGCGCCCACCCGAAGCCGAGGCGACACCGTCGGGGGGCGGGCGCGTGTGCCGATCGAAGCGCCTCACCCGGCTGGGCCTGGCTCTGCTGGCCCTGGCGCTCGTCGGTCTCGCCGTGGCCCGGCCGGCGCTGGTGCTCCCGCCCGCCGGACGCTTCCTCGTCGCCGCCGACCCCCCGGCCCGCGCCGACGCGATCGTGGTGCTCGCCGGGGAAGTCCTGGCCGAGCGCGGCTTCGCGGCCCGCGATCTCTACCTGGCGGGGGCGGCGCCGCGCGTCCTGCTCTCCCCGGATGTCCGCCCCCGGCTCGCCGATGCGCTCGAGCGGCTCGGCATCCCGGTGGCCCTCCAGCACGAGATCACCGGCCGGATGCTGACGGCGTCGGGGGTGCCACCGGCCGCCGTGGAACGCCTGCCGCCCGCCCAGAACACGGCCGCCGAGGCGCGTACGGTCGCCCGTCTGGCGCGGGAGCGCCGCTGGTCCTCCGTCATCGTCGTGACGTCCCGCACCCACACCCGCCGCGCGTGCTGGACGTTCCGCCGCGTGGTGGGCGACGCCGTCACCATTCACTGCGCCCCGACGCCCTACGACCCGTTCGATCCGGACCGGTGGTGGCAGGACGGGAAGATGGCGCTCCAGGTCGCCAACGAGTACGGCAAGCTCGCGGCGAGCTTCCTCGACTTCTTCGCTCAGTGACTAGTGAGCGAGGTTGACCACCACCTCGGCCAGCGCGCGGAGGACGAACCCGGCCCCGATCATCAGGGCGTCGACGATGACCAGATGCTTGAGCCCGGCCGAGTACGCGGTCAGGCGCGCCGCGTAGGACCTCCTCCACGGAGGGTGGCGGCGGCCAACTCGGCGCTCGGAGCCGACCACCACGAGCGGGGCGGTTGATCCCACCGTCGACCGGACGGGCTGACGGCGAGCCGGCCGTTGACAGCCTGCCCGGCCGGAGCGTATAAGCCGAGATACACCACACAGGTGACTGGTGACATGGTAGCCTGTCTCGCCTGTCACGCCCAAAACCCCGCCGCGAACAAGTTCTGCGGCGAGTGCGGGGCCCGCCTGTCGGTGGGGTGGCCCCCGTGCGACCATCCCAATCCGCCGAGCCAGAAATTCTGCGGACAATGCGGGGCGGCGCGCGAGCCCACGGGGCAGGCGCCGCTCGTCTATACCCCGAAGCACCTCGCCGAAAAGATCCTCAGGAGCCGGGCGGCCATCGAAGGTGAGCGCAAGCTGGTGAGCGTCATGTTCACCGACGTCTCCGGCTTCACGGCGATGTCCGAGCGCCTCGATCCGGAGGAAGTGCACGCGATCATGGACCGGGCGTTC
>DASYQW010000023.1 GCA_036005065.1 Candidatus Methylomirabilota bacterium
AGGGTTGGGCGAGGCGCTCGAGGGAGATGGTATCGGTCCGGCCCGGGATCGCCACGTATTTGCGGGACGGCGGAATCCAGCCCAGGCGGTCCTTGTGAAACGAGATGGTGTGGGTGCCTACGCACCCGTAAGTTGGCACCGGAGGCGAGCAGTCGGCGTAGGCGTAGCTCATTACGTCCCACCGTGAGTCGTACGTCGCCGAGTACGGGCCGGAGGAATGCGGCAGGCCGAAACCGTGTCCCATCTCGTGGGCCAGGGCACCCTGGTTTCCGTATCCCCAAGTCGGCATCCACGTTACGGCGTACTGCTTGGTCTCACCATCCCGCGTCAGCGTCCAACGGCCCCCGTAGGCGAAGCCGTTGAGGTCCTCGTTGAACATCAGGTTGATCCCAGAGAACGCCGGGAAGAACACCTGGGCATCGGCCACGCCGGTGCAATCCTCCGCCGCTCTTCCGAAGTCCATGTCCTCGCGACCATCCCCGTCGCGGTCGTAGACGTAGTACGACCGCGGCTGGGGGAGATCGAACCACCCCACGACCGCGCTCCCGACTAGATTGACGGCCCCGTAGGACGCCTCCCGCCAATAGTGGTCCAGCCCCGGATACGAGTTGCCCAGCAGCAGCGCTTCAAAGTAGCTCTTCGGCTGCGGGGTGATGGCGGGGGCGTCTCCGAAGCGGCACAGGATGCTGACCCAGGGCTGCGAGCCGGCGACCGTGAGATCGGCCAGACCGCCCTCGGCCGGTTCCATCTGGATCGAATGAACGCGGACCCGGGGAAGGAGGGGACCGCGAGCCGGGTCGTAGGGGACGGTGAGGAACTCCCCCGTGATGGTCACACGCCGGCGATCGAGGGCCAGGAGTCCGTCGAACGGCCTCAGCACGTCATCGTCCACCAGCAGTTCCGTGAAGGAGCCCTGGTCGTCGATGAGCACCGGCACCGAGACCGCGTCGGCGCCCGAGCCAGGTGGCGGATCTCCCCAGATAACGTGGAACCACCCGGTGAGGGACGTCGGCGATCCAGGAACCGCCAGGGAGCTTGGCGAGGCCTGCGAGCGGCTCGATCCGTCGACCGCCGCGAGGCACGCGAGAACCAGGAGAGTCAGTCGAGCAAGGCGACCTCGCGTGGTCCTCGTTCCCATGCCTACCGCTTGCGGACCCTGACTGTAGGGGGAAACTCTTAGATTGTCAAGCGATCCTCGGAGGTTAACCCTGGCTTATGAGTTACGGCGGCCGCCGGTCGTCCCTTCTTTTCGGAGGAGCCGCGAGGTCGAGGCCTCGCCGTTCAGGGCGACTGGAGGACCTTGAGCCCCGTCACCACCGGGGCCTGGGCCGTCAGGATCTTCGCCCGGGAGCGGCCGTCGCCGACCTCCACCACCTCGACCTCGCCGACGACCTCGCGCCCCTGGGCGCCCTCCCGGAGAAGCTGCAGCCGGAGGCCGGGGGCGGCGCCCTCGGCGGCCCCGACATTGAGGGTCACCTCGCCCTGGGTCGCGGCCACGACCCGAGCGCGGACGGGGTAGGCGCGGTTGAGCTTCCCGCCGAGCTCTCGACCCACCAGCTCGGCCGCCTCGCGCGTCGACTGGCCGATGGGGAAGCTCTGGGCCACCGAGGCGGTGACGGTGGAGGTCTCGGTCTCGATGACACGCAGCGTGAGCTGCCACTCCGGGCCGGCGCCGGCGATGCTCCCGACCGAGATCAGGTGGGCGGCCAGCAGACGCCCGAGTCGAAGCGCGGTGCCCGGATCGGCCAGGGCGGAGGTCCCGAGCTTGAGCTCGCCCAGGAGCTTGTCGACGACATTCCGCTCCACCAGGCGGACGCGCGCGTCGGCTTCGAGCACCTGCCCGAGGCGCGCCAGGAAGAACTCGGGCTCCCCTTCCCGGAACGGCACGCGTCCCCGGCTTTCCAGGCCGAGGAGGGAGAGCGTCCGCGGCCGCGAGGTCCAGTCGTCGCGGGCGGCGGGGGACCGGACCACGTCCCCGCGGCGGTAACGGCGGACCAGATCGTCGACGAGCGTGTCGATCCGCTGCTGGCGCTGCCGGTCCTGCGCCACCGCCTCCGCCTCGCGGCTCTCCTTGAGGAACGTCTGGATCAGCGGGTCATCGGGCCGGAGAGCGGCCGCCTTCTCCAGAGCGGCGATGGCTTCGGCGTGCCGCCCCTGGCGCCGGAGCAGCGCCCCCAGGTTGCTCAGGCTCTCCCAGTTGCGGGCGTCGAGCTCGTGGGCCTTCGTGTAGGCGGCGACCGCCTGCTCGGGCTGCCCCCCTTCGGCGAAGAGCCGCCCCAGCCGATTGTGGGCGATCGCCTGCTGGGCCGGCGTGATGTCGGGGAGCGCCAGCGCCGCCTCGTACGCCGCGCGCGCGCGCGGCGCGTCGCCCTCGACCAGGTGGAGATCGCCCTGGATCAGGAGGCAGCCCACCTGCTTGGCGTCCAGGCGGAGGGCATCGACGCACAGGCTCCCGGCCTTGGTCAGGTCGTTCTGGCGGAGGGCGACCGTCGCCAGGCCGGCATAGGCGGCCGCCGGACGGACGCCGACCGCCGCTTGAAAGTCCCGGGCCGCCTCCTCGAGCTGGCCCGCCTCCAGCTTCCGGTAGCCCGTTTCCAGGAGCGATGGCGCGCGGCCGGTCGGGAACCCGACGAAGAAGAGCCCGAGGCCGAGCACCGCCAGCCCGGCCGCGCCGGCCGCCAGCACCAGTCGCGTGCGGCGGGCCGCCGAGACCCGCGGCGGCGCCTCCGTCCGCGGGACGTAGCGCGAGACCGGGTCGCCGTAGAGGACGTAGCTCGCCCAGATCAGCGAGGTCTTTCCCAGCCGCTTGGCGAGCGCGCGCCGCGCCTCCCGGACCGCCACCCCGACCGACTCGCCGCGCCCGAGCTGGCGATAGAACTCCAGCGCGTAGTGCAAGCTGTGCCGGTCCTGCAGCGTCCGGAGGCTGCCGATGTAGTGCTTGACGCCGGTGAGGAGCACGGCGTTGGCGAGCCCGAAGACGCGGGTTTCCAGGGCCGCCCCCCGCCAGCGCGGCGTCTGGCCGGACTGGCACGCGTTCAGGAAGATGAGCCGGGGGGCCGGCGCCCCCTGGGCGAGCCCGATCAGCTCGGCGGCCGGGAGGCGACCGTCGGCCAGGACGAAGTTGCTGTCGGCGGGCTTCAGCGCCTCGTAGTCGGCGTGACCGGCGAAGTGCAGGACGTCGCAGGTGCCGAAGTGCGTCAGGAACTCCTGGCGCGTGGCCGCCTGCCCGGGGAGCACGACCCGGAACTCGGCGCGGCTGTTCAGCTGGGCCGCGAGCTGGGTCCCTTCCCGGCGGGCCTCGGGGAGGTCGCCGCGGGGGTCGGCCACCACGGCCACCCGGAGCGGGCTCTGGGGCTCGCGTGGCTCGGCGACGGCCACCGTCTGCGGCGTGCTGACCACGCGCCCGATGCCGAAGAGCAGGCAGAGGAAGTCCTGCCCGGTGTGCGCGAGCTCCCAGGGGATCTGCACCAGCTGGTCGTCGATCACCAGCCGGAGCTCGTCGGCCTTGCTCTGGCCGAGCCGCTCACGGGTCTGCGGCGGCAGGAGCAGCCCGTAGAGGAGCTGGCCGAGCCGGACGAGCTCGTCCAGGTCCCGTCTGGCGATCCGCCCTTCCAGGTCCCCCGCCTCCAGGATCGCCCCGATGCGCTCGACGGGCTCGCTGACCGCCGCCTCATCCCACTCGAGCTCCTCGTACGTCCGGAGCGTCTCCTCCTCGCCCTCCCGCTGCTCGTAGCTGGACACCTTCAACCGGTCGAGGTGCCGGGAGAGCTCGAGGACGAAGACCTTGCGCCGGCCCTCGGGCTCGCCGCGGACCGGGGCGCGCACCGCGCCCTGCTCCGGCGCCCACGCGACCTCGTACAGCATCACGTTGGCCAGCTTCCCCTTGAGCGCGGAGGCGCCGAGGGGCCGGAACAGCGCGGTGCCCAGCTCGGGAATGGCCTCGGCCTGGACGGCCTCGGTCACCAGGACCTGGTCCGGATGGGCGAGCCCCTGGACACGGGCGGCCGCGTTGACGACGTCGCCGAAGACGTCGTGCTCCTCCACGATGCCGACCCCGGTGTTGATGCCGATCCGCAGGTGGATCTGCTCGCGCTCGGGGCGGCCCTCGTTGAAGGTGGCCAGCGCCCGCTGGATCTCCATGGCCGACCGCACCGCGTGGGCGGCGGCCGGGAACGTCACCATGAGGCCGTCGCCCAGCTGCTTGACGATCCGTCCGCCGGCCGCCGCGATGGCCGGAAAGACGCGGTCGTTGTGGCGCTGGAGCATGGTGACCCCTTCGATGTCGCCCCGCATGTCGAAGACCGTCGTCGAGCCCTGGATGTCGGTGAACATCACGGTCACCGGCCGGGCGAACTTCGACTGGATCTCCTGGTCCAGCTCGCTGCGTCGCCGGAGGTAGTCCCACACCTCCCCCCGCGTTCCGTCGGTGGGCGGCGGCTCGGGGTCGGTCATGGCCATGTCCTCACTTCGTGATCACCTTGAGCTCTCGCCGCTGCGCGAGGTGGCGCTCGATCAAGCCCAGCACCGTCCCCTTGATGACGGCGAACGAGAACTGCGGCGTCACCTCGCTCAGCAGGCCCTCGCCGAGCGTGTCGGTGCTCCGGCCCAGCACGACCTTGGTCTGGGGGTGGACGATCGGAGCGCCCTCCATGTACACGATCACCTTCATGTCGGGCCGCACCCGCTTCTGGGCGCCCAGATCGACGGCCAGCCGCTGGTTCCGGACCGCGATGACGATCCCGTGGACGAGCGGATAGTTCTGCCGAATCTTCTCGGCCAGGTCCCGGATCTTCTGCCGGAAGCTCTCCGGCGACTTCACAGGGTCGTAGATGTCCTGGTGCGCCAGCACCGTCGAGGTCTCCACGTTGATCAGCTGCGCCCACACCTCGACGTCGCGATCGGTCACGTTGACCGTTCCCACCAGGATCGCCTCGGCGTTGGCGATCCGTCCCACCTCCACGGCCTTCGCGCGATCCACGAGCTCGGTGCGGCTGAACTTCAGCTCCTTCAGGATGGCTTCCAGCTGCACCCGACTCACGATCTGGAAGCGGCGCTGGTTCACCAGCGCGTTCTCGAGCGCGTCGTAGGCGCCCTGATAGAGGTCGGAGGCCCGCCCCTTGTACTGCAAGGGGAGCACGGCCACGCTGAGACGCCGGCCGATCTGGTTCGGCTCCTCGACCTTCCGGACGATCTTCACCGTCCTCGACACGTCCCGACCGGTACGATCGACTGCGGTGATGGTGAAGGTGTTCTCCCCCTCCGCCAGGGCGAAGGTATGGCTGAAGATTCTGGGCCGGCCTCCCTCGGCCTGCCGGAACGTCTTGGCCTCCCCGTTGATCTTCACCGCGGCCAGCGGCAGCAGGCTCTGGACAACCCAGCTCAGCTTGATCCGCTCCTCCTGGACCTCCGCCGGCAGGTCCTCGTCCACCGTGATCGCCACCGGCTCCCGCAGTTGGGCCGGGACCGGGTCCTCCGGCCAGGCCGCCGGCACCACCGGCGACGGCCGCCGGGCCCCCGGCTGCCACAGCTCCGACGGAAGCCGCAGCCGGGCCCGCGTCAGGTTGCCGGCGGCATCGGCGGCCTCGAAGAGGAGCGTGTCGCTGCCGGCGGCGAGATCGACGGCGAACGGGCTCTCGACGCCCCCGCCGATCGTGATGGGCCGCCCGTTGACAGTCAGAGTGCCCAGACGCACATTGTCGTAAACGATCCCTTCCAGCCGGCGGCCGCCGACGGTCGTCCGGGCGAGCCGCTCGATCTCGACCACCGGACCCTCCTGGTCGAGGACGACGTGCACCCTGGCCTTAGCCTCCCGGGCCACGAGATCCCGCACCACCACCTCGATCGCGTTCGAGCCCGGCCCGAGTGACACGGTCTCGACGAATGGAAAGCTCGTGACCGCGGCTTCGAGGAGGACAGGCTGGCCGTTGATCTGGAGGTCCGTCACGAAGTTCCGGGAGTCGGCCGTGCCCCGGACCTCGAGGGTGGGGACGTTGGTCAGGAGGCCATCGGCAGGGGCCTCGATCCGGATCCGCGGGGGCTCGGGGTCCACGCGCGACTGCCGGAGCAAGGCGGCCCGGGCCAGATTCAGATAGTAGGCGGCCTTGGCCGTGGGGACCCTGGCCAGGGAGCGCTCCAGGGCCTGGACGGAGCCGGGGTACTGGCCGGTGAAATAGAGCGCCACCCCCAGCTCGCGGAGCGGGAAGTACTCGATGAAGTGGACCCCGTAGGTCCGCGCGAAGCGATCCTCGTCGCTCCGCGTCCGTTGAGCGGCGGTGAAGTCCTGGATGGCCTGGTTCCAGAGCCCGCGTTCGCTGAAGAGGAGTCCCCGCTCGTAGTAGTCCCACCACGTTCCGGCGAAGATCCGCCCGAGCTCCACCGACGGCTCCCGGCGGCGGGCGGCCGCCAGCACGCGGGCGGCCTCCTCGGACTGACCCTGGCGGGACGACTCTTCGAGCGCCTGGATCGCCGCGTCCCACCGCTCCAGCCGATAGAGGGCGATGCCCTTGTCGCGATGCGGAAAGTACCCGTAGCGCATCCCGTACAGGCGGGTGGTCCGACTCTCACGCGGGTCGGCCTGGATGGCCTCGTCGAAGGCCCGCACCGCCGCGTCCCACTGCTGGGCCTGCAGGAGGTCCAGGCCGCGGAGATAGGCCTCCCGGGCCTGCCCGGCGCCGGGGGAGGGGGGAGTGGCGCAGGAGGCGAGCAGCAGGCTGAGGGCTGCGAGAACGACGCCGCGGGTCGGGCCGATCCTGGCCAATCGACCCCCTTCCTCCAGGGACGAGCTCGGCCTGGTGGGCGGTACTCTACGGCGCGCGGCCGGCCAAGTCAAATTCGCAGGGGCTCCCTCCTCCGGCCTAGAAACCTGTCGGAGTAACCCGGGGCCGACCACCGAGCGCGTGATGCATCGAGGAGTGCTCCGAGCGGCGGCAGAGCATCCGCCACGACGGGGGGGTCTCGGGGGGGTCTTCCGAGACCCCCCCGAAACGACCTAGAAGCGAAAGACCGTCGACATCACCAGCTCCTTCACGCTCTCGGACCAGTTGCCGGCGAAGTCGAGCTGGAAGCCGGGGACGGGCACCACCCCGACGCCGGCGGTCACGTGGTACCGGTCCTTCCCTCCCGAAAAGATCGCCCGCGAAGCGGGGTTGGCGGTGCCGGTGTAGCGGATCTTGTGATCGGGGTCGGTATAGAAGCCGCCCCGGGCGGCGAAGGGCATCTCCCGCACGAAGAAGACGTACTCGGCGCCCAGGTGGATCTCGGTCGCGTCGTCGAGCTTGAAATCGCCGGGGCGGTCCGTTCCCTGCGCGAAGACGATCTGGAAGTTCTTCAGGAGCTGGGAGTACTGGATCCGGACGACGTCGAGCGCGAGCGTCAGGCGATCGAAGAGCCGGTAGGAGACGCCGGCCCCGTAGACGTCGGGAACCTTCAGCGTGAAGTCGAAGAGTTGGGGAGAAGCCGGCAAGCTCGCCGGCCCGCTCTCGAGGCGCTGCTGCATGTCGAACCGCGGTCCTCGCCGGTACACGACCCCGATCCCGAGATCGCGCACCGGCTTCCACAGCGCCCCCACGTTGTACCCGTAGCCGAGGTCGGTCGCTTCCACGGTGCTCGTGGCCCGGACGTTGGAGGACGCGAAGTCCGGCGGCAGAAAGAAACGCGCTCCGCCCAGGCCGAAGCGCTGGAGCTTCGAGTTCACCACCCCATGCGAGATCTCGAGGCTGGCGCCGAGGTTCGGCAGCAGCGGGTGGACCCTGGCCAGGTTGACCCCCACGCCCCCGCCGAAGTTCAGGGCGGTGATGCTCAGCTCGGACCGAACGGGGAAGAGCCGACTCCCGTTGGGAAGGAACACGCCTTCCGTCTCGAAGTTGCTCTCGTAGTTGACCAGCTCGCGGACGAAGGCCGCGATGACCAGGCGATCGGTCGGATACACGAAGCTGAAGAAGGACGGCGTGAACACCGTGTCGTCGAAGTCCCGGCTGTGGAAGATCCCCTGCCGGCCCTCGGCGGGGGTGTTCGAGAAGTTCTCGATGGTGTTGGTGAACCTGGTGAGCTTCAGCTCGGCGGCCGCCTCGGGCCGCTGCAGGATGACGAGCCCGGCGGGGTTGCTCACCACCGCGGTGGCGTCGTCGGCCACGCCGGTGAAGGCCCCCCCCATCCCGAGGGCCCGGGCGCCCGGGTTGTTGAGGTTGAACTGGAACCCACCGAACGTCTCGTCGTTCGAGATCGCCTCCCCCAGGGCGGGGATGCCGGACGCGGCGAGGAGCACGAGGACGAGCAACGCCCATTTGGGTCGGACCATCTCAGCCCTCCCTTCGCGATGGACCACGGGGTGGCGGCGGCCGGGCGCGCGGACCGAGCCCATTTATACCGAGGAGGGCGGCAGTGTCAACGGTGGACCCACTGTCATCCGGTGTCGGCCAGATCCGACGGCCCCCCGACAGCCGGGGCGCGGACGTCCCGTAATCCTGCCGGCTGGCGGCCCCCCTCGCGTGGCACTGGTCTTGCTCGCCGGGACCGCTGGAGGGAGAAGGGAGCACCGGATGCGTCGCTGGTCGAAGCTCGCCCGAGCGGCCGGGGCCGGTCTGCTCGCCAACCTGGCGCTGGCGGGAAGCGGGGGGCGCCCGGCCGGCGCCGCCGACTGCCGGGTCGTCGCCGACTTCGCGAAGAACGCGATCGGCCAGTTCCCCGAGGACTGGAAGCCCAGGGAGGAGCGGGCCCGCGACATCTACAAGGTCCTCGAAGAAGGCGGGGTACGCTTCGTCCGGGCCACCGCGGAGGGCACGGGACTTCAGATCGGCAAGGAGTTCGACTGGGACCTCAAGGCGCATCCCGTCCTCGCCTGGAAGTGGCGGCCGCAGGTGTTCCCCACCGGGGCCGACGAACGCGAAAGCGGCAAGAACGACAGCGTGCTCGGCGTCTACGCCGTGTTCCCCCACACCCCGGTGACGGTGAAGGCCGTGAAGTATGTCTGGAGCCTGGCGGCGCCGGCGCGCGCCACCGCCTCGGCCTCGAAGGGCCTGACGCGCATGCTCGTGCTGCGGGCGGGGGCGCCGAAGGGCGCCGGCTGGGTCGGGGAGGCGGTCAACGTGGCCGCGGACTACGAGCGCCTCTTCGGGGAGGCGCCGAAGCAGCCCCGCGGCATCGCTCTTCTGACGGACGCCGACGACACCAAGAGCCGAGCCGTCGGCGACTACGGCGCCTTTCGCATCTGCCCGGCCGGAACGGCGGCCAGCGCCGCCCTCGAGGCCAGTCCGCGCGGCTAGGTCATTTCGGGGGGGTCTCGGAAGACCCCCCCGATGCCCCCCCGTCGTGGCGGCGGCGAAGCCGCCGCTCGGAGCACCTCGATGCACCACGCGCTCGGTGGCCGGCGCCGGGTCAGTCGGACACGCTCGTCGCCACTCCCCGGTGGCGACGGGAGGCACCGGGGCCCGTGGACCGCGGTGCTTTCCAGCGACCGATCCGGCCGTTTCCCGGGGCGCTCGGGTGTAGTAGCATGGCGAGCTGTCTCGCCCGTCGGGCTCCCTGGGTTCAGGCTCGCATCCGAATCGTCGCTCGGGGAGAGAGGAACCAGAGATGACGAAATCCCGCCAGCCAGCGACCGAGGTGCTCATCCCGGCCCGCCACGGCGGGGCGGTGATGTTACGGGAGGGTCAGCGCCTCAAGGTCATCGCCGTCAAGGGCAAGCAGATCTGCGACTTCTGGGCGTTCAATCCGACCGACCCCACGGAATTCCTGTCGATGAGCTATACCCGCTCCTCCCTGCGGCACCTCAAGATCCAGGTCGGTAAGCCTCTCCACAACAACAAGCGCCAACCGATCCTCCTGCTGGAGGAGGACACGCTGGGGGTCCACGACATGCTCGTGGCTGCCTGCGATCCCCTTCGGTACCTGGAGCTCGGAGCGGCTCCCGATCACCGCAGTTGCAAGATGAACGCTCTGGAGGCCATCGCGACGTTCTCGGTGCATCCTCCGGTATTCCCCGACCCGCTGAACCTCTTCCAGAATACGCCCGCGGATGAAAAGGGCGCCCTCCAGTATGGAGAGTCTCTCGCCAAGCCCGGCGATTACGTGTTGTTCCGGGCTCTGCGTCCCCTCCTGGCCGTCGGGTCGGCCTGTCCCTTCGATCTGAATCCCGCCGCAACCACGGAACGCACGGAGATCCTCTTCGAGGTCTACGACGAGTAGTCAGCGAGAGTAAGGAGGCCGGTCGTCAGGACTGTCTGGCCACGGCGGCGCGCTTGGCCGCGCGCGCGTCGCGGGCCGCCTTCCACCGTGGCTGGTCGCAGATCCGTCCGAGAAACTCGATCACCGCGTGAGCGGCCAGGTAAGACGTGATCCCGGTCGGCACGTCGAGGAGGGGGTTGACCTCGACCAGGTCGAAGCCGACGACCTCCGTGTGCTCGGCCAGCGCCGTGAAGGTGTCGCGGAGCTGCGCGTAGCTCATCCCGTTGGGCTCCGCCGAGACGCAGCCGGGCACCAGCGGCATGTCCAGCACGTCGACGTCGATGCTCACGTAGACCTTGGCGCCCTTCGGGAGGGCTTCCACCACTCCCCGCCAGGTCACGTCCTGGAACTCCTGCATGGTGAGGACCCGGTTGCCGTCCCGCAGGGAATCCTCCATCGTCTCCCGCGTGTTCCGGAGGCTCCGGATGCCGATCTGGGTGAGGCTCCGAACGTGGGGCATCTTCGTGATGTGCCGGAAGGCGTGACCGTTGGTCATCTCGAGGCCGTGGATGAACGGCGCGTAGTCGAGGTGGGCGTCGAAGTGGACGACGTGGAGCGGCTCGGAGAAGGCCCGGACCACCGGGAAGCTGATGGCGTGGTCGCCTCCCAGGACCACCGGGAGCGCGCCCCGGTCGAGCAGCGCCCGGGTGAGCGCGGTGATGTTGTGGAAGGTGTCGACGATGTTGGTGGGGAGCACGGCGGCATCGCCCGCGTCGGCGATCCGGCCCTGGGCCATCTCGGGCTCCAGGTAGAGGCGCCGGGTCTGCGGGTCGTAGACACCGGGGCCCCGGGTGCCGAACCGCATCGAGTGCTCGCGGATGCCCCGGGGGCCGAAGCGCGAGCCGGGCAGGTAGGGCGAGCCCTCGTCGGTCGGCGCGCCCATGATCGCGACGTCGGCGTCGAGCTTGTCGAGGTCGGTGCACAGGGCCGACCGGAGGAAGGTGGGGATGCCGACGAAGGGATAGTGGACGTGAGCGCGCTCGGGGTGGGGGTGTGCGTATGACATGTTCTCGCCTCCCTGCCGGGCCGGGACGGCCGCAGCGGACGGACCGTTAGCCGATCTGACCGGCGTGGGCCAGCGCGCCGATCAGGTTCAGGATGAGCCGGGCCGCGAGCAGGCTCGTCATGTTCCCGACGTCGAGGCTCGGGACCACCTCCACGAAGTCGTACCCGACGACCCGCCCCTTCCGGGCGAGCCCCTTGATCAGGTTGGTGACCTCGTAGTATGTGACGCCTCCCGGGGCCGGGCCGGCCACGCCGGGGGCGATCGTCGGGTCGAGCCCGTCGGCGTCGATGGTGAGGTAGTAGCGCTCGCCGTCGGGGATCCGCTTGAGGACCTCCTCGATCCCTACTCGGTGCAGCTCCTCCGCCCCCACCAGGATGCTCCCGTAGGCCCGGGCCGCGTCGACCTCCGCCTTCCGCGCGCTGCCGAACCCGCGCAGCCCGATCTGCGCCATCCCCTTGACCCACGGCATCTCGGAGGCCCGGCGCAGCGGACTGCTGAGGCCTTCCCGGATCCCCTCGATGTCGTCCCGCCAGTCGAGGTGGGCGTCGACGTGGGCCACGAAGATCGGGCCGTGCCCCTGATACCCCCGCAGGACGGGGATCGGGATCGAGTGCTCGCCTCCCAGCACGAGCGGGATCGCCCCCTGGCTCACGATCGTCGCGATCGCGGCGGTGGCGACGCGCTGGCTCTCGTCGAACCGCCCGAGCAGGTCGGGGACGTCGCCGCAGTCGACGATCTTGACCTGACGGCCGGCCAGGAGATCGCCGTCGAAGTCGAAGTCGTAGTGGGTCCGGTACGACGCCGCGTAGCGCAGGGACTGCTCGCGAATGGTCTGGGGCGCGGTGCTGCAGATGGCCGATCGGTTCAGGGTGTAGGAGGCCATCCCGTACGGGACGCCGATGACGGCGAGGTGGGCGTCCAGGCGGTCCAAGTCCTCGCAGCGCGGCGCGTCCAGGAACGTCGCGCGGCCCGAGGGTACCGGCTTGAGCGTCACAGCCATCGCGTGCTCTCCTCTCCGGAGCTAGAGTTCGACCTGGAAGAGCCGGGGGCCGAGCATGCCGAGCAGGAGCTCGGTGGACATGATCACGGATCGGCCGGTCGGATCGATCCGGGGCGAGACCTCCACGAAGTCCATGGCTCCCACCGGGTACCGGGACAGGACCCGGAGGATCTCGAGGAGCATGCCCGGCGTGATGGCGTCGTTGACCACCGACCCCGTGGCCGGGAAGAAGCCGGTGTCGATGAAGTCGATGTCGACCGACAGGTAGATGTACTCGCAGCCGGCGCTGGCCCGCTCGCCGGCCTGGCGCGCGACCTCCGCCGGGCCCCGGGCGTGGACGTCGAGCGCCGTGAACACCCGGGCTCCGTTCCGCTCGATCGTGCGGACTTGCTCTTCCGACACCCAGCCCTGGATGCCGATCCACACCATGTTGGCCGGGCTTACGATCTCGATCTCGGAGATCCGGCGCGCGTTGGTCCCGTGGTTGTACTTTCCCCAGGCGGCCACCTCGTCACCGAAGTCCAGGTGGCCGTCGATGTGGATGTAGCCGACCCGCGCCCTCGGCCGCACCTCCTGGACGGCCCGGCAGTACCCGAGGCACGAGGGGTAGCCCACGTAGTGGTCGCCGCCCAGACAGACCGAGAACCCGCCCCGCCGGACCACCTCGTACACCCCGCCGGCGATGCCCTCCGTCGTTCGCGTCACGTCCGACGGGTAGACGTTGAAGTCGCCGACATCGACCAGCCGGCTGTCCCGATGCGGCCGGAGCCGCGCGCCGGTGGCCACTTCCACCAGGCCGTCGTCGGGAGCGTTGGCGAGCTTCCGCGCGAACGCGAGCGATCCCTCGCGGATCCCCCGTGGACCCATCCGCGTCCCGAACCGGCTCGTGTGCGTGCTGTCGTGCGGCGCTCCCCCGATGACGACCGTGCCCGGCCTGACCTGGTCCAGCCCCACCAGCGGCGCGGCCAGGAACGTCGCCGCCCCCGGCCTACCGCGAACCGACCCGTCCCCTTCCATGTCGAGGCCTCCGTAACGCCCGGGCTACCCGCCGTGTCCGGCGGCGAAGATCTTCGGGTAGGCGAAGCGCAGCACCAGGTGCGCACCGAAGCGCTGGCCGGTCTTCCCCAGGCTCATCACCTCGACGAGGGGGTTCAGCCCGCACAGGTCAAGCGCGCCGACGGGGGCCCGGGCGAAGACGTCCATGGCCTTCCACACGTCGTCGTTCCGCAGCCCGTCGAACTGCGGGATTCCCGTCATCGCCACGTACCCTCCGTCGACGACGTCCATGTCCACGCTGACGTAGATCCCGTCGCAGCTCCGACCGGCGATCTCCACCGCCTCGGCCGCCACCGCCTCGATGCCCCGGCGCCGCACGTCGTCGGGGGTGAAGAGCCGGGCGTCCAGCGTTCGGGCCAGCTCCCACTCCGGAAGCCGCACGTAGCCGTTCGTCCCGATCCAGACCAGATTCCGGGGCTGCACCGCACCGGCGTCGAGGATGCGGCGGACGGTGGCGCCCCGCCAGACCCGCCCGTACACGGGGTCCTCGTCACCCAGGTCCAGCCGGCTGGAGAGCTGGATGTAGCCGACGCCGCGCCCACCGGCCGCCACCACCGCGTCCCGGTACCCGAGGACGAGCGGGTAGCTGATGAAGTGGTCGCCGCCGAGAAACACCGGCACCGCCCGCTGCCCCACGATCCGCCGGCAGGCGTCCCGCAGGAGGCGCTCCGTCTCGGCCCAGTCCACGTGCGACAGGGACAGGTCGCCCAGGTCCCGGAGTTTCCCGTGGACCACCTTCGGGTCCACCCGCTCGCGGCTGTCGATCTCGATCAGGGCGCCGCCGCCGGCGTTCGTGTGCCCCCAGTAGTAGATCGAGCTCTCGCGGTAGGCCCGCGGCGCCAGGAGCGGGCCCCGCTTGGCTGGGGTCGCCGTCTCGTAAGGCACCCCCACGATGGCGACCGCACCCGCCTCGAGGCGGTCGATCGACCCCCGCGGCGCGCGGGCGAAGGTCAGGATGCCGGCGGTCCTGACGAGCGGGCCCTTGCGGATCGGCATGACCGGCTACTCGACCTCGAAGATCCGGGGCGTCAGGATCTTCAGGAGCGCCTGGGTGGCGAGCCGCGGGCTTCGGCCCGAGGGGTCCAGGGACGGAGCCGTCTCGACGAAGTCCATGGACCCGATCGGATACCGGGCCAGCGGCTCCAGGATCCTGAAGAGCGTCTGGGCCGTCATGGCTCCCATGGTGACCGATCCCGTGCCGTCGAAGAAGCCCGCGTCGATCACGTCGATGTCGAAGCTCACGTAGATGGAGTCGCAGCCCTTGATCGCCAGGTCGCCGGCCCGGCGTCCCACCTCGGCCGGCCCCAGGACCTCCACGTCCTCGCTCGTGAAGATGGTGGCGCCGAGCCGCCGCAGCGACTCGACCTGCTCGAGGAAGCACGGCCCCTGGATCCCGATGAACACCATGCTGCTCGGCACGACGGCGGGAAGCTCCGAGATGCGACGGGCGTTGGTGCCGTTGTTGTACTTGCCGTAGCTCCCCGAGGTGTCGGCGAAGTCGAGGTGCCCGTCGATGTGGATGTAGCCGACCCTGGCGTGGGGGGCTTGCTCGCCGAGGGCCCGCGTGTAGCCGAGGCACGACGGGTAGCCGACGTAGTGGTCGCCGCCCAGGCACACGGAGAAGCCTCCGCGTCGCACCACCTCCGCCACGCCGCCGGCGATGCCCTCCGTCGTTCGCATCACGTCCGACGGGTAGACGTTGAGATCGCCCACGTCGACCAGCCGGGTCTCGGACGGCAGGAACAGCCGCGTCCCGGTCGAGACGTCGACGAACCCCTCACCGCGCGCGTTCCCCAGGCGGTCGGCCAGGGCCAGGGAGCCCTCGCGGATGCCCCGGGGGCCGCCCCGCTCTCCGAAGCGCGGCCGCAGGCTGTGGGGGGCGCCGCTGATCACGGTCGTCCCGGGCCGGATGGCGTCGAAGCCCACCAGCGGGGCGCGCAGGAAGGTCTGGCGCCCCGCGTACCACGGAACCTGATCAGCCGTCTCGACGTGCCCGTCCACGTTCCTCTCCTCCAGCTCCTCCGAGTCGCCCGGCGGCGAAGCCGCCGCTCGGGGCACGCCTCGGCCTGGGAGGGGCCGGCGAG
>DASYQW010000024.1 GCA_036005065.1 Candidatus Methylomirabilota bacterium
CCTCGCGCAGTATCATGATCGGGGGCTCGGCGGTGCGCGTCGCCAGCGGCGAGGTCCGCGACAAGATGCTCGCCGTGGCCGCCCAGCTCCTGGAGGCCGCCCGCGAGGACCTCCAGGTCGAGGAGGGGCGCTTCTTCCCCAAGGGGAGCCCCCATCGCGCGGTCACCTTTCGCCAGGTGGCCCAGGAGGTCTACGGCAATCCGTTCGGCCCCTTCGCCGAGGGGATCGAGCCGGGCCTGGAGGCCACCCGCTATTTCCGCAGCCCGAATGTCCATCACCAGCCCAAGCGAGACGGCCGCTTCAACGCCTACCCGACCTGGCCGAGCGCCGCCGCCGCCTGCATCGTGGAGGTCGACCCCGAGACCGGGCACGTGAGGGTCCTCCGCTACTGCCTGGTGGACGATAGCGGGACGATCATCAACCCGCTCCTGGTGGACGCCAACCTGCATGGGGCCCTGGCCCAGGCGATCGGCGGCGCCCTCTACGAGGAGGTGGCCTACGACCAGGCGGGGCAGCTCCAGACCGCGACGCTGATGGACTACACCATCCCGACCGCGGTGGAGCTGCCGCGCTTCGAGATCGAGCACCAGCACACGCCGTCCCCCTTCACGCCACTGGGGGCCAAAGGCGTCGGCGAGTCCGGGATGGGCAGCGCGCTGGGTGCCCTGTGCGGCGCCATCGAGGACGCGTTCCCGGATCTCGACGTACGGATCACCGAGTTACCGCTGACTCCCGGCCGCGTCTGGCGGGCCATCCAGGATGCGCGAGCGCGCCGGCCCACCCACCCGACCCGTAAGGGTGCGGGCGCCGCCCAAGGCAAGGAGCCCCGATGAGCTTCGCAGATCTGCGCCAATTCCTGGCCTATCTCCAAGAGCGCGGCGAGCTCGTCACCATCGACGACGAGGTCGACCGTCGCTACGAAGTCGCCGCCTATATCCGCAAGAGTTCGGACGGGAACGGCCCGGCCTTCCTCTTCAAGAACGTGCGCGGCTTCGACATGCCCATCGTCGGCGGCATCTTCTGCACTTCGAACAAGGCGCTGCTGGCGCTGGAGACGACCGATTACAAGCAAGGCCTCGACCGGTTCATTGGCGCTCTCCAGCGGCCACTGGAACCGCGCCGCGTCGCGACCGGGCCGTGCAAAGAGGTGCGGCTCCTCGGCAGCCAGGTGGACCTCACCCGCCTGCCGATGCCGATCTACAGCGAGCAGGACGGTGGCGCCTACATCACGATGGGCGTCGTGATGGCGAAAGATCGCGAGTCCGGGGCCAGGAACGCCGGCATCTATCGGATGCAGCTCCGCGGCCCGTCAGAATTGGCCATCGAGCCGTGTCCCTACACCGATTTCCACGCCATGCTCACCCGGGCCGAGGCAGAGAATCGGCCGCTGGAGGTGGCCATCGCCCTCGGGGTCGATCCGCTCATCCAGCTCGCGACCCAGGCCCGGGTGCCGTTCGGCACCTACGAGATCGCCATCGCCGGCGCGCTCCGCGGGGAGCCGGTCGAGATGGTCGCGTGCGAAACGATCGACCTCGAGGTGCCGGCGACCGCCGAGATCGTGATCGAAGGACGCGTGCGTCCGCACGAGCGGGTCCATGAAGGGCCCTTCGGGGAGTTCACCGGCTATGTGGGGCCGGCCGGGCCGCAGCCGGTGTTCGACTGTACAGCGGTCACCATGCGGGAGGACGCCATCTTTCAGGCCGGCCTCACCGGCATCCCGGTGACCGAGAACCACGTCATGAAGATTCTGCCGGCGGCGGCCAACGTCTACGCCGCGCTGAAGCAGACCTATCCGGGCGTCACCGGCGTCCACTTCGCTCCGGAAGGCGGGGCGGATTTCCTGGTGGTGGTCGGACTCCGACAGCAGTACGAGAACGAAGCCAAGAACCTCATCCTGAGCGCGCTGGGGAGCAAGGCGCATCCCAAGATCGTCATCGTGACCGACGACGACGTGGACATCTACGACATGGCCAAGGTCTGGTGGGCGATCTCGACCCGCTGCCAGCCGTCGGAGGACGTGATCATCATCCCTCGCGCGGCCGGTGGCCAGCTCGATCCTTCGGCACCGTCGCCTTTCGCCAGCTCGCTGCTGGGCATCGACGCCACCCGCCCCTACGGCAAGCCGTTCCCCGAGGTGGTCCGCATCCCGGGTGTCGAGCGGGTGCCGGATTGGACGCGCGACCTCCTTTCCTCTCAGTCGAAGACCGGGCTGGGTTGACGGCCTGATGGTTGGTCGCGCGTCGGGTATGCCTGGGACGGCCAGGGGGCGAGCACGTCGCCTTTGAAGCGGGTCGGCCAAGCCATCCCCGGCCGCGCCAACCGGCAGCTCGTCGCCGGGCGAGCCACCTACGTCGACGACATCCAGCTCCCCGGCACGACCTACCTGGCCGTCCTGCGGAGTCCTTACGCTCACGCCCGGATCCGCTCTCTCGATGCGAGCGCGGCCGAGGCACTGCCGGGCGTGCTCTCGGTCGTCACCGCCCCCGAGATCGTGGCGAACACGAATCCGATCCCCGAGGGATGGGACACCCGCGCCATCGGCGCGAAGGGAGTCACCTGGTATGCCCTCTGTCGGGACCGCGCCCGCTACGTCGGCGAGGCGGTCGCGGCGCTGGTGGCCGAGGACCGTCACACGGCCGCCCGGGCGCTCGGGCTCATTGCGGTCGACTGGGAGGAGCTGCCGGCGGTGACCGATCCGGAGATGGCCCTCGCGTCCGGTGCCCCGCTGGTCGAGCCCGACTGGGGCGACAACCTGCTGATCGCCCGCGACTTCCTGGCCGGCGACCCGGACCGGATCTTCACCGAGGCCGACCGGGTGGCCGTGGGCAGCGTGACGTCGCAACGGGTCACGGCCGTGCCGGTGGAACCGCGTGGGATCGTCGCCAGCTCTGACCGCTACGCCGAGCGACTGACCGTTTGGGAGTCCACCCAGAATCCGCACCCGCTGCGGACCTACCTGGCCGCGACCCTCGGCATCCCGGAGACGTCGATCCGGGTGATCCAGCCGCAGGTCGGGGGCGCCTTCGGCCTGAAGGCCCCGACGTCGCAGGAGGAGGTGCTGGTCGCCTACATGGCCCGCAAGCTGGGCCGCCCGGTCAAGTGGATCGAGTCGCGGGCCGAGAACTTCCTCGTCGGCGGCCACGCCCGGGACACCGGGATGCGCTACGAAGTTGCCTTTCGCGACGACGGGACCGTCACCGGTCTGCGGGTTGAGGTGGTGGCCGACGTCGGGGCGCCGACCGCCTTCCTCGGCTGGGGCATGGCGTTCGTCACCGCGTTCACCCTGCCGACCTGCTATCGGATTGCCAACGCCCGGATCCGACTCAGGGTCGTCGTGACCAACAAGTGTCCCTGGACCGCCTACCGTGGCTTCGGCAAGGACGCCGCCGCCTTGCTCATGGATCGCGTCATGGATCACGTCGCCCGGGAGGCGGGCCTCGACCGCGCCGAGGTCCGCCTGCGCAACTTCATCCCGCCGGAGGCCTTCCCCTATCCCCAGGTCTCCGGCGCCATCCTGGACAGCGGGGACTACCCGCGGGCGCTCTCGCGGGTGCTGGAGCGGATCGACTACGCCGGCTTTCCGCAGCTCCGGGAGCAGGCCCGCCGAGAAGGCCGCTGCATCGGCCTCGGGATCGGCATCGAGGTGACGCCGGAAGGA
>DASYQW010000025.1 GCA_036005065.1 Candidatus Methylomirabilota bacterium
CTAGTCATAATGGAATGACCGGCTCCGATCGCAATGCGTAGGTTACGCTGCGAGCGGAGACCCGTAGCGCAGAGCTACATACGAAAGGAGCCGGTCTATGACTAAGAGTACACGATTCGTGGGCCTGGATGTTCACGCGGCGACGATCGCGGTGGCGGTGGCCGAGCCAGACGGCGAGGTCCGCGCGATCGGCACCATCCCCAATGAGCCAGACGCGGTGCGCCGGCTGGTGAAGAAGCTCGGGCCGGCCGAGCGGCTGCGGGCCTGTTACGAGGCCGGCCCGTGTGGCTACCCCCTCTACGGGCAGCTGACGCAGCTGGGCGTCGACTGCCACGTGGTGGCGCCCACTCTCGTGCCGGTCAAGGCCGGCGACCGGGTCAAGACCGATCGCCGCGACGCCGCCCGGCTGGCGCGGAGTTTCCGCAGCGGGGATCTGACCCCGGTGTGGGTGCCGGACCCCGCCCACGAGGCGCTGCGCGACCTGGTCCGCGCCCGCGAAGCCGCCAAGAAGGACCAGCGGCGCGCCCGGCATCGGCTCCAGAAGTTCCTGCTGCGGCACGGGCACCGGCCCCCGGCCGGGACAACGGCCTGGACCGAGCGGCACCGCCGGTGGCTCGCCGCGCTGCGGTTCGAGCACCCCGCCCAGGAGGCGACCCGGCTGGACTACCTGACCGAGGTGGAGCACGCCCGGGACCGGATCGGCCGGCTGGAGCGAGCCATCGACGAGGCCGTGGAGACCGCTCCGGCGTCGGTGCGCGCCGTGATCGAGGCGCTGCAGGCGCTGCGCGGCATCGCCAAGGTGTCGGCGGCCACGGTCGTGGCGGAGGTCGGCCTACTCTCCCGCTTTGGCCGCGCTCGGCGGCTGATGGGTTATAGCGGTGCGGTGGCCAGCGAGCATTCCAGCGGGCCGCGGATCCGGCACGGGCGCATTACGAAGACCGGGAACGCGCATCTGCGCCGGATCGTCGTGGAGGCCGCCTGGGCCTATCGCCACCGCCCGGGGATCGGCCCGGCCCTGCGCCAGCGCCACGCCGGCCTGAGCGAGGAGGTCAAGGCGATGGCCTGGAAGGCGCAGCACCGCCTCCATCAGCGCTATCGGCGGTTGCTGGGCCGAGGCAAGACGAAGCAGCAAGTCGTCACCGCCGTTGCTCGCGAGCTCCTCGGCTTCATCTGGGCGATCGGCGTGGCCGTCGAGGCGCAGCACCCCGGGGTCTGGCCGCGGGTGGCATAGGCCCCGGCCGCCGGGGACGAATTAACGAGGAAGGGCATGACGCCGGGCGGGCAGCGGTCGAGGCGGCCACGGAAAGGAGAGCCCTCGAGCACTCCTATGCGGCCGGCCCTTGGCTGGACCCGCGACTCTAGTCCGAGGCAGCTCCCGACGGATCACGACCATGACGGCGAGCCCTGGGCTCGATCCGCGAATATCAGAGTGATCAACCGTCGCAGGCGCTGCTTCGACCGCTGCCCCTCCGGCATCATGAAGGGGAACCGTGGAACAGGCGCGCGACAAACAACTTGACAGGTCATTCCATATCAGGAGCGTGTCGGAGTAACGACGCGCAACGGATCGCCTAACCGTTCACGGTTGGTGTTCCGCTCCGAGCGCGGGCTTTGCCCGCGCAAACGACTCTTGGGGGTGGGACTGGGAGGGGGCCGTCGAGGCCCCCTCCCATGATCTAGGAGCCTGTCGGAGTAACCCGGCAACTCGCCCCGAGCGCGGGCCGCGTCGGGCAGCGCTCCGAGCGGCGGCTGTGCCGCCGCAACCGAGGGGGGGCATCGGGGGGTCTTCCGAGACCCCCCCGAAATGACCTAGCGGCCCTCGAACTTCGGCGCGCGCTTCTCGAGAAACGCCGCGACACCCTCGGCGTGATCGCGGGTCTGACGGACGATGGACATGTGAGAGGACACCAGGTCCAGGTGGGTCCGCAGATCGAGCCGGGCGCTCTGGTAGACGAGCCGCTTGATCATCCGGATGGCGACCTGGGGACCGTCGGCGATCCGCCGTGCCAGCTCGTAGGTGACCGGGCGAAGCTCCTCGGCGAGCGCCACCCGGTTGACGATCCCCAGCCGCAGGGCCTCGGCGGCGTCGACGAACGCCCCGCTCCAGAACAGCTCCAGGGCCTTGGCCGGGCCGACCAGCCGGGGCAGGAAGTAGGTGTCCCCGTCGCCCGGCACCAGGCCCACCCCCACGTACCCCGTGGAGAACTTCGCGTCGGCCGACGCGAAGCGGACGTCGCACATGAGGGCCATGCCCATCCCGGCCCCCACCGCCGGCCCGTTCACCATCGCGATCACGGGCTTGTCCACCGCCTCCAGCGTCTTCGGGATGCGATGAACCTGCTCCCACAGCTCGTTCTTGAGCTCGAGGGCGGCGCCCTTCGCCTCTCCCATCCGCCCGACGTCGCCGCCCGCGCAGAAGGCGCGACCCGCCCCGGTGAGGACGACCACGTGCACGGCGTCGTCCCGCTGGGCCTGGACGAGCGCGTCGACCCAGGCGTCGAGCATGGGCCGGGTGAAGGCGTTGAGCTTCTCGGGGCGGTTCAGGGTAATGGTCGCGATCCGGTCGGCGACGTCGTAGCGCAGCTCGTCCATGGTCAATCCCTCTCTCAGATCAGCCGGTGGGGCATCGGCACCGGTCCCTCGAAGCGG
>DASYQW010000026.1 GCA_036005065.1 Candidatus Methylomirabilota bacterium
GCGCCGGCGTCCTCGGCGATCTTGGCCTGCTCGGCGGTCGTCACGTCCATGATGACGCCGCCCTTCAGCATCTCCGCGAACCCGACCTTGAGCCGCAGCGTCCCGAGCTCCATCGCGAACCTCCTCCGGGCGTTCTCTCGATTGGCTCAATTGGATCATCATATATGAAGGATGTAAAGATCCAATTGGCACGCCCCGGTGCAGGCCAATCCACCCACCGGGGTGAGCGTGCGGCTCAGAGCGCGTGAGAAAGAGCGCGGGGTGTGGCCCTTGCGCTGAGACTTGACCGCCCCCCGACCGGATGGTCCGCTTCGAGCGGCGGCTTTGCCGCCGCAACGATCCGGGGGAGTGCCCTCAGGCGGACTCGTCCTCGGGCACGTCCTGGTGCGCCTGGCAGGCGAGGCAGACCCACCGCCGCCACACCCGGCGCTCGCGGTCCCGCCGGAGGTACCACCGGGTCAGCGTCTGGCGGCCACAGACCGGGCACTGCCGCGCCTCGGCAGGGTCGGGCGAGGGGGGCGGATAGTAGGTGCGACGCTCGGTCGGGACGTCGGGTGTCGCGGGCATCGCGCCTATGATTGCCCCGGCCCGCCCGCCAGTCAAGGGCGGGCGGCGTGGGGTAGTGTCCTAATTTCACTCCGGGGTGGTCGGGTAGGTCCCGGACGCCTTCTTGGGCTGCTTCGGCAGGGCCGGGCCGGGGCCATCGTGTTCGATTCCGATCAGGATGATGGGCAAATCCTCTACCCGGGCCTCCCGGATCATTCGCCGTGCGTCGGCGAGCCTCGGCCCACGGTCGGTCAGGAATGGCCCGAGCTTATCGCTCGGCACTACCAGGATGCCGACGTCGATGCCGCCGCTCGTCAGAGCCAGCCTCAAGTGGATCAGATCAATGATGATGAGATCGCTACGGGCAGACATTTGGACTTCTACGCCAAGACATACCTCCGTCCCGTTGACAACGCGACACTTCGTCCAGTCCACGGCCCCAGTCTGGCGTTTCTTCCAACCCGTCTTCCGACGCGCCTCAAATCGGGCGTCGAGCAGCACGCGGACTGCCTTCCCACCGTTCGCGTTCTTCCTTTCCTTGACGAGCAGGGCGAACCCCTTGAGAATCTCTTGGACTTCGCGATAGACCGGCGCCAGGCCAAGCCGGGCGATCTTCTCGACGGCCCCGCCAAATGGAACCTCGTCGGTGATCTTCGGCACGGACCCTAGCGGAAGATGGCCGACAGCCTCTTGGCTGGAGTCGATACTACCGAGCCGAAACGCTCCGTAAGTCGCTGAGCGACTGGCGCGCAGTCCGTGATCTCCGAGCCGATCCAGTAGCGCTTGAGCGCCTCGGCCGCTTCATAGCTTGACCCGCCGCCCCCGAATGGGTCTAGGATGATTTCCCGCGGATTGGTGGCGATCTGGAAGCACCGGCTGGCGATCATCGGCTTTAGCTCGTTGACGTGCCATCGGGTCTTGAATTTCCGGTGACGTGCCGGCGCGGTGTCGTCCCAGAAATCCGTGAGGTTGAGCCCAAGCGGGTTCAGATACTTCCGGTGGCCACCGTAGTCCTTGATGTCCTTGCCGCAGTGGCGACACGTCGGGATCGGAAGACGGACGCGGTTGAACGTCGCCGGCTGCCCCTTGGTGAAGTAGAGCAGCGCATAGTGAGCGGGATAGAGCTTCCGCCCACGGGGGAACGTCCCCTTCATCGACAACGCGATCCAGTGCCGGAAGAGCATTCCCCGCTCTTCGAGATGCGAGGCCAAATGGTAGCCCCACTGCGGCAGGATGTAGATGAATACCGCGCCGCCCGGCTTGACGACGCGCACACTCTCATCGACCCAGGCAAACGACCACTTGAGGTAGTCCGTTTGCGCGAGGTCATCCTTGCCGGTGCCGTTCCCATAGTCTTTGCCGAGATTGAACGGCGGATCGGCAAAGACGCACTGCACGGACTCATCCTTGAGCGCCGCGAAGAGGTCCATACAGTCGGCCTGATAAAGCAGGCCGTACCGCGTCGTGAGGGCCGGCGCGCCGATCATGCGACCAGCTCCGCCAGCTCCCACACGCGATCCGAGGCTCCGGCCGCCATCGCCGGCGTGATTCGCAGGCTCCGGTGAATCCGGACCAGGTTGTACCACGCGAAGTGAACCGCCAACGCGGCCTTCAGGTTCTCTAGCTTCTTGCTGAAGCCATTGGTCAGCCGCGTGAAGCGTCGGCAGGCCATTCGGACCGTGAGATTCTGTCGCTCGATGAAGCTGGTAGAGATCAGGGCCGGGTCGGGCGTCCCGTGGATCACGGTTGGGACCGCCTCCAGAATCTTGGGCGGCGAGTACCGGGCGGGACCAGGGAGAGAGGCGCCGTAGAGCTTCACAAGCTGGCCGAAGTCCGGCGCGTCGGCCCCCCAAGCATGTTCAACAGCTCCGATATAGGGCACGAAGCCATCGGTCGTCAACTGAAAACGAAAGGACTCCGCCAGCCGGGCCTTGAGCGCGTCCATGAAGCGATAGGCCGTGACCATGTTCCGCTTGCCGACGTCGAAGTGCGGGATCAGCTTAGTCTCAGCGTCGATGGCGACGAAGGCGTATTGATCCCCCACGTCGAGCCGGAGCCGATCCTCGAACGAGAGCCGCGCCTGCTTCTTCTGGACGAAGGTCCACAGCTCGTCGACTTGCAGGCTCCGGCACCGAAGATCACGCATCGTCTCGGCCAGGATTGCCTGGCACCGCTCGCCGGTCCGAACGAGCAACCGCATGATGGTGTCGCGATGGACGCCGGTCAAGCGCTCCGTGCTCCGGATGCTGTTCCCTTCAACAAGGGTGGCGATGACGGCAAGCTTCTTTTCGGGCGCAAGCACATACACGGTGGGCCTTCCGTTTCTGCCCGGAAGGTCGTAGACTAGGCGTGGCGACCAACCGCACCTAGCGGCCTTCGGGCTGTTGGGGTGGGACGCCAGCCCCCGGGTCGTTCTAGCGGCTCGGGGGTTTTGCTTGCCCATGCCCCTATCCTATGCTTGCCCGAGTAGGAAGTCAAGCGCTATTTCTTGTGTGCCCGAGCAGGCATTGACATTCCGTGCAAGAGCAAGTATGATGGGCGGTAGGAGGTGGCTCATGGAGCAGATGAATAAGCACGCCCAGGCACTCTCGGCCCTCGGCGCCGCGAAAGGAGGGAAGGCTAGGGCCGCCGCCCTCACTGCTGAGGAACGATCGGATATCGCCAGGATGGCTGCGGAAAAGAGATGGTCAGGGGAACGCGATCAGTCCGTGGCACTCGCTATGCCCCGCGAGACCCATCCCGGCATCCTCCGCATTGGAGATCGCCAAATCCCCTGCTCCGTGCTGGACAATGGCCTCCGGGTACTCTCGGCCGGCGGAGTATCGCGTGCCCTAGGTAGCCGAAAGGTCGGGCGGAATCAACCGCCCGGAGAGCAAACCGAGGTCCTTCCTCAACTGCCACCTTTTTTGGCCGCAAAGAACCTCCAGCCCTTTATTCCCGGCGACTTACTCGCCCTCCTCATCTCTCCGGTTCGGTACAAGCCTTGGCGGGGGGGCCGAGTGGGCTATGGCTATGAAGCAACCCTCCTGCCCCGAATCTGCGGTGTCATCTTGGACGCCCATAAGGCCGGTGCCCTGCGCTCCAATCAACTCCGGCTCGTGGAGATTGCGGAGTTGCTGCTTCGTGGCTTTGCGCACGTCGGGATCATTGCTCTCGTAGACGAAGCCACGGGTTATCAAGCGGAACGGGCCAAGGACGAGCTAATGCGCATCTTGGAGGCGTACATCTCCAAGGCGCTTCTGCCGTGGACTCAGCGATTTCCAGATGACTTTTTCAAGGAGATTTACCGGCTACACGGCTGGCAGTTTCGAGAGGGGCATACTCGCGGTCCGAGAATTGTAGGGAAGCTGATCCGACAGCTCGTCTACGATCAGCTCCCGCGCGGCGTCATTCAGGAGCTAGAGGTTCGGAACCCGCAATTGCCGAGCGGATGGCGCCGCCACAAGCATCACCAATTCTTGACCGAGGATATTGGGCATCCGCACCTTAACAATCAGGTGGCTTCCGTCATGACCCTTATGCGAGCCTCCACAAGCAAGCACGAATTCATGAAGCTGTTTGCCCGAGCGTTTCCGAAACCCGGGCAGGGGGAGCAACTGGAGTTGCCGGAATCTGAGGAGGAGGTCAGCTAGGCCCATGTCGGGGTGGCGGCCCGACCGTGCCAGGCCGCCGCCAAGGAGCCAGCCAAATTAGGACACTACCCGGCGTGGCCTGGCCGGTGGGTGGGTCCGCCGGTCCCCGGGTGTATACTGCCGGCGGAGGATACGGCGTGCGGCGGCTCCGGATCGCTCTCGGCCAGATCAACGCGACGGTCGGCGACCTCGAGGGCAATACCCGTCGTGTCCTGGACGGGATCGACCGGGCGCGGGCGATCGGGGCCGACCTGGTCGCGTTTCCCGAGCTGGCGCTCACCGGCTACCCGCCCGAGGACCTCCTCTTCAAGCCGGCCTTCATCGAGGCGAACCTCCGGGCGCTGGACGACGTCGTGCGCGCCAGCGACGGGCTCACCGTGGTGGTCGGATTCGTGGACCGACGCGACGACATCATGAACTCGGCGGCCGTCATCCACGATGGGGTCCTGGCCGGGGTCTATCACAAGCAGTACCTCCCGAACTACGGCGTCTTCGACGAGAACCGGTACTTCCAGGCCGGGACCGAGACCCCGGTCTTCGAGCGGGATGGGCCCGCCGGGAGCACCGTCGTCGCGGTCAACATCTGCGAGGACATCTGGTATCCCACCGGGCCGGCCACCGCCCAGACGCTTGCCGGCGCCGAGCTGATCGTGACCATCACCTCGTCGCCGTACCACGCGGGCAAGGTGCACGCCCGCGAAAAGATGCTGGCCACGCGCGCCGCCGACCACGTCGCCTGTCTGGCCTACGCCAACCTCGTCGGGGGCCAGGACGAGCTGGTGTTCGACGGCCAGTCGATGATCTTCAACGAGCTGGGGGAACGGCTGGCGCTCGGGCGCCCTTTCGAGGAAGACCTGATCGTGGCCGACCTCGACCTGGAGGCGGTGTTCCGGGCCCGCCTGCACGACTCGCGGCGACGGAAGGAGAAGCTCGGCGCGACCGCGCCCGTCCGGCGGATCGTCTTGCCGGCTCTGCCGGCGCGGCCGTGGCCCGCGCTCCCGCCGCGGGCGGACGCCTTTCTCGGTCCGGTGGCCGAGATCTATGCGGCGCTCGTCCTCGGCACCCGGGACTACGTCCGGAAGAATGGCTTCCGGCGCGTGGTGATCGGGCTGTCGGGCGGCATCGACTCGGCGCTGACGGCCGCCATCGCGGTCGACGCGCTGGGGTGCGACAGCGTGGTCGGCGCGTCCATGCCCTCGCCGTTCTCCTCGGCCGGCACCCGGGCGGACGCCCGGCGGGTGGCGCGGAACCTCGGCATCGAGTTCCTGACGCTCCCCATCACGCCGGCCTTCCGCGCGTTCCGGCGGGTCCTGGCGCCCCCGTTCAAGGGCCTGAAGGAGGACGTGGCCGAGGAAAACATCCAGGCGCGCGTTCGGGGCACGCTCCTCATGGCGCTGTCCAACAAGTTCGGCTGGCTCGTCCTCACTACCGGGAACAAGAGCGAGATGGGCGTCGGGTACTGCACGACCTACGGTGACATGGCCGGGGGCTTCGCCGTCATCAAGGACGTGCCGAAGACGACGGTCTACGCGCTGGCCCGGTACCGCAACGGGCGCGACGGGCAGCCCGTGATCCCGGAGAGCGTGCTCACGCGGGCCCCGTCGGCCGAGCTGCGCCCGAACCAGACCGATCAGGACACCTTGCCGCCTTACGAGGTCCTGGACCGCATCCTCGAGGCCTACGTCGAGGAGGACCGCTCGCTCGCCGAGATCGTCGCGCTCGGCTTGGACGAGGCCACGGTGCGCAAGGTCGTCACGATGGTGGACCGAAACGAGTACAAGCGGCGGCAGGCCCCACCCGGAATCAAGATCACCCCGCGGGCCTTCGGCCGCGACTGGCGCCTGCCCATCGTGAACCGCTTCCGGCATCCCTGACCGCGCGCGCCGCCGGGAAGCCACGTGCCCGGCCGGGTGCCCTCCCCGGCGAAGACAACCCGTCCGAATCCGGCCGGCATCCTCCCGCGTCCCCGCCTGTTCCGGCTGCTCGATCGCGCCCGTCGGCGGCCGGTCGTCTGGGTGACCGGTCCCCCGGGTGCGGGCAAGACCAGCCTGGTCACGGGCTATCTCGCGGCCCGCCGCCTCCGGAGCCTGTGGTACCAGCTCGACGAGGGTGACGGCGACGTCGCGACCTTCTACCATTACCTGGGGCTGGCGGCCGGCCGACAATCCTCGCGGCGCCTCCGGCTCCCGCCGCTGACGCCCGAGCGCTGGCTCCGGCTCTCCCTGTTCGCGCGCGAGTACTTCCGGGCGCTCTACGCGGGCCTCCGGAGCCCCTTCGTCCTCGTGCTCGACAACTATCACGAGGTCCCGGCCGACGCGCTGTTCCACGACATCGTCCACGACGGGCTCGGCGAGCTCCCGCCGGGCGGGCGTGTCCTGGTGCTGAGCCGCAGCGAGCCCCCGCCGGCCCTCGCTCGGCTGCGCGCGAGCGACGCCCTCGAAGTCGTGGGGTGGGGCGCCCTCCGCCTGACTCTGGAAGAAGCCCGAGGCATTGCGCGCCAGCGCGAGGAGGGCCACCTGCCGGACGCCACCGTCCGGGCGTTGCATGCCACGACCGAGGGCTGGGCGGCCGGCCTGGTTCTCATGCTGGCGGGACGCGAGGCCGGGTCCGCGGCGCCACGCGCACCGGGCAGCCACGGGCCGGAGGCGGTCTTCGACTACTTCGCGGGCCAAGTCTTTCGGAAGGCGGATCCGGAGACGCAGCGCTTCCTGCTGGAGACCGCGTTCTTGCCGAGCATGACAGGGCGCATGGCGGCCGAGCTGACGGGCCTGGACCGGGCCGAGCGCATCCTCGCCGATCTCTGCCGGCGGAGCTACTTCACCGAGCGCCGGGCTCAGCCCGAGCCGGTCTTTCAGTACCACGCGCTGTTCCGGCTCTTCCTTCGGAGCCGCGCCATCCAGACCCTCTCGGCCGACGAGCTGGCCGGCGTGCAGCGCCGGGCGGCCACCCTGTCGGCGCGGGCCGGACAGGTGGAGCACGCCGTGGGACTCTTGCGCGAGGCGGGTGACTGGGAAGGCCTGGCCCGGGTGATCACCCGAGAGGCGCCCGCCCTCCTGGCCCAGGGGCGCAGCGTGACGCTCGAGGAGTGGATCGCCGGCTTGCCGCCGGACCTGGCGGGGGCGGACGCCTGGGTGCAGTACTGGCTGGGCACCTGCCGCATGCCATTCGACCCCGCGCGAGGCCGTTCGCCTCTGGAGCGCGCGTTCCAGCTCTTCCGCCGTGACGGGAACGCCGACGGCGCCTTCTCGGCCTGGTGCGGAGCGGTGGGGACCATCCTCTACGAGTGGGGCGACTTCACGCGCCTCGACACCTGGATCCGCCTGCTCGACGAGCTGTGCCGCGAGTACCCGTCCTTCCCGTCCCCGGCGCTCGAGACGCGCGTGGCCTCGACGATGTTCGGCGCGCTGGCGTTTCGTCAGCCGGACCACCCCGAGATCGCGCGCTGGGCCGACCGCGCGTTCGCCCTCTCGCGGGCCAGCCCCGACGTCAACCGCCGGATGCTGACCGGGTTCATGCTGGCGACCTATCACCTGTGGATCGGCAACCTCGCCAGGGCGGCTCTCGTCATCGAGTCGCTCCGGCCGCTGGCCCGCTCGCGCGACGCCACCCCCCTGGTCCGCCTGACGTGGGCTCTGGTGGAGGCCTATCACGGGTGGCAGGCCGGATTCCCCGAGGAGTCGCTGCGGGCGGCCGCGGCCGGTCTGGAGACCG
Organism: Candidatus Methylomirabilota bacterium; assembly: GCA_036005065.1. Taxonomy (NCBI): domain Bacteria; phylum Methylomirabilota (SeqCode); species Candidatus Methylomirabilota bacterium. The sequence goes on from DASYQW010000026.1 coordinate 7,890, forward strand.
CCGAGGTCACCGGGGGGTCCATCTCTGGGACTCCGAGCTCCTCGCCCAGGGAGCCTACGCGGCCCTGACGGCGGGCGACGTCCCGGCGGCGCAGGCCTTCCTCCAGCGGAAGGCGGCGGTGATGGACGGCGGGCGCGCCCTCGACGTCTCCCACTACCACTATCTCTCCGGGTGGGTCGCCGTTCTGCAAGGGGATCTCCTCCGCGCCCGGGAGTGCGTGGAGGCTGCGTTCCCGATCCAATCGGGGGTGCCGTTTCCCCTGGCGCTGAACCATCTGGCCCTGGCTCAGGTCCTCCACGAGTCGGGGGAAGACGCCGCGGCCGCCGAGCACCTCGAAGGCGCTCGACGCATCGGCCGCGCGATGGGAAGCCGCCTGCTCGAGTACATGTGCGCTCTGGTCGAAGCGCGCGGGGCCGAGACGACGAAGGACTCGCGGCGCTGGCCCGGGCGATGGCGCTGGGTCGCGACGGGGGCTACGTGACCACCGCCTGGTGGCGCCCGGGGATGATGGCCGAGCTGTGCGCGCGTGCTCTGGCGGCCGGAATCGAGCCGGAGTACGTCCGGGAGCTCGTGCGTCGGCGCCGGCTCGTCCCCGACCAGCCGCCCCTCGACGTTCCGGAGTGGCCGTGGCCGCTTCGCGTCCACACGCTGGGCGGATTCCGTCTCGAGAAGGATGGCCGTCCGGTCGAGTTCACCGGCAAGGCTCAGCGCAAGCCCATGGCGATGCTCGAGGCGATCGTGGCCTTCGGAGGTCGGGGGGTCCACGAGCCGCAACTCGCCGAGGCCCTGTGGCCCGATGCCGAGGGGGACGCCGCCCACCAGGCGTTCGCGACGACTCTGCACCGCCTCCGGCGCCTGGTCGGGCAGGACGACACCGTCGCCCTGCGCGAAGGACGCGTGAGCCTCGACTCCCGCCGCTGCTGGGTCGACGTCTGGGCGTTCGAGGCCCTGCTGGACCAGGCGGACGCCGAGAAGGCGGGCAACGCCGCGCGCGCCCGGACCCTCGGCGAGCGCGCCCTCGCGCTCTATCGGGGCCCCTTCCTCGGGCCCGACAGTCCCGCGTGGGCCGTCGCGGCCCGCGAGCGCCTGCGGCGGAGGTTCCTCCGGGGCGTCGGGCGACTCGGCCGCCACTCGGAGGATGCCGGGGAGTGGCGTCCGGCGATCGAGTGGTACGAGAAGGGCCTCGAGGTGGACGAGCTGGCCGAGGAGTTCTATCAGCCTGACCTTGTACTACGGGAGCTCGATCGCGGCAGTTCGGGGCTATCCCGTCCGGGGCTCCGGCTACAGCGCCACGGACCGGGCGATCTACAGCCTGAGCGCGTATAACCGGCTCTGCATCTGGAACCGGGTGACCCGGGTCTGGAGCTGCAACCTCAGCTACTGGCGCACTGTCTACTACAAGACTTTCGTCTCCGCGACCAGTGAATGGCGGATCTACGCGCCTCTCGGGACGTACTGGGGGTCCCAGACGTTCCACCTCTTCCGGACGGGCAGCGGCGGCTACAATCGGACCAGCTTCAAGCAGATCCTCTACTAGTGCGAGCACGGACCGCGATCGCGGTCTCGGCGCTCGCGCTGGCGGCCTGCGGCCCACCGGGTCTGGCGGTTCCGTCGAGGGCCGGAGTCGTGCCGGCGCCGCCGGCGGCGACCGCGCCTTCCGGCGAGACCCCGCCGACCGCGTGGGAAACCCCCGAGTCGCTACGTCGCGAGCTGGCCTACCTCCGGCAGATGGCGCGCGAGCATGGCGACGGCTTCATCTTCTGGCTCGACTCGCCGCACCGCACCGACACGCCCCAGGTCTTCCGCACCACGGCCGGCCGGCCCTTCCGGGCTCGCGCCATCGTCGGGAACTACGAGCCCGCGCCGATGCGCGCAGCCAGCCTCTGCCTCGTGGACTACGCGCAGCGTCCCTGGCTGGCCGGCAGTCCGGCGACGGTGCATCGCGCCGTGCTGCCGGCCAGGACCGAGGCGAGTCTCGACGTCGCCATCGCCGAGCTGCCGCCGGGCGTCCACGACGTCGTCTTCCTCACGTTCTTCGAGCCCGATGGTCCGGCGGCCGCGCCCGGCTTCTCTTCGGGTACCCGCCCGCCGCTGAGCTTCCACCGGATCACCGTGGTGGTGGGGGAAGCGAGCGCGCCGCGGCCGGCCGTGACGCTCGCGCGCTTCGGGGCGCCCGATCGCTGGGCCAGGGAAGGGCTCTGGATCTACGGCCTGACCCGCGGCGAGGCCGATGACGTCCTCGACGCGCCCTGGCGTGAGGAGGCGGCCGCACCCGGCGCCGCGGTCTCGTACCGTGTCACGCTCAACAACCCTTCGGCGACGGCGACCACCTTCGCCTTGGTGGCCCTGCTCGATTACGAGCAGGTGCCTCTGGCGACCGAGCATCGGGTCTTCTACGGCGAGCTGGCGCCGTGGTCGAGGGCCACGGTGGCGGGTGCCCTGACCGCCCCGGCCGCGCGCGGCCTCCACGAGCTGCTCGTTCTTCGAGTCGACAATCCCTTCATGGATCTGTCGGCCCCGGCGAGTGCCGCGGCGCCCCTCTCTTCCATCCTTCACGGCTCGGAGCGCGTCCGCCTGACCGTGCGCTGAGGACCCTCGCTCGAGGGCCTCGGCTGCCAGGCCGATCGGCTCGACGCGTCCTCGGGACCTGCCGTTTCTGCATCGGCGCCTCTTTTGCACCGTGGAGTCCCGGAGACTTGGAGTGCGACACCTGGCATTCATCGCTCGACTCGGTCTGTCCCGCGCGCCGCGCGTCGGGGCGGCCGGGTGCCCATCCCGTGCCGGTTCGGCACGAATTCCCCTGGCACCGGCAACTTTGGCATTGTCCAGCCCGGAGCATCCCCTGGTCGGAAGGCGGGACCATCGCGGGTGGGCGATCGGCCGGGCCCTCCGGCGAGTGGGCGCCTGGACGGTCGCCTGGACGCTCTTCCAGTGGTGGGCCGTGATCGGCTGGCCGGAGGGCCTGGGCGCGGAAGGGGTCACGGTCCTCTTCGCCGGAGCCACGGGGGTCGTCGGGATCGCCGTGTGGCGCGACCTTCGCATTCGGGAGGTCGGGTCCGAGGGATCCCACGCGGGCGCTCGCGTCGCGCCGCTTCCGGTGGCCGCTCCGGCGACGGTCACGGCTCGACCGAGCCGGACGGCACCGCCCCGCGATCTCGCGGCCTAGCATCAAGCGCGCTCGCGCGATGTGATTGGAGGGAGCATGGCGCAGTTGCGGATCCGTCTGAGAAGCGTCGCGGCACTCGTCCTCGGCCTGCTCGGCCTGGCGGCGCTCGCGACGCTGGTCGTGGCGCAGGGGCCGGCCGAGGCGCCGGCGGTCATCGTGCCGAGCCGGGGCGCCGCCGCGCTGGGTCGCCTCGGACCCATCGGCGGTCTCGGCTACCGGGCCGTCAAGGCTCGGGCCGTGGCCCTCGACGTCGCCTCGCAGGAGGTGACGGTCCTGCCATGGTCCGGTCACAGCAGGCCCCGGGCTCGCCTGGCTCGCCTCTTCCCCGGTCTGGATCAGCCTCAGTCCGGCAACTACATGCCACCCGACACCACGGTCGCCAAGAGTCCGAACCGGGTCCTGGAAGCGACCCACCGGGCGATCCGTCTCTTCGATCCCACCGGTCAGGTGATCCACACGAGGAGCCTCAACGGCTTCTTCGGCGCGTCCCCCACCGAGGGACTCCTCTTCAACCCGAGGCTCTACTTCGACCGAAACGCGGCGAACCGGCGGGTCTACGCGGTCACCGTCCAGCTCGACGAGGGCGCGGAAATCTCTCGGATCTGGCTGGCCGTCTCCAAGAGCCCCGATCCGGTGAACCTGACCGACGGTTGGTGCCGCTACGGGATCCCCGGGACGCTGCACCCCGGGTCCCCGCTGTCGAGCTGGGCGGATTTCCCGAACATGGGCATGGGGGTGGACAAGCTGGTGATCACGACCAACCAGTTCACGTTCCACGACGACCACTTCACCTTCGCCACGGTGCGGGTCCTCAACAAGCTGGCCCTCTCCAACAACGCCACCCGTTGCCCGCCGCTGCCGACGCCGGTGACGTTCCTTCCCGCCCGGTCGCCCGGTGACGGCTCGTTCTACACCCTGCAGCCGGTGCAGCACTATACCGGCCCGTCCTCCGGTCCCGGCGCCGCGAACCCCGTCTACCTGCTCGGCTCACAGTTCGGCGCCTCCAGGCGGTACCTGGTGTGGCGGGTGCGGAACCTCGCCCCGCCCGCTCTCGACGGCCCCCTCGTCCTGGAGGGCGCCTACGCGTACGACGCGCCGCCCGAGGCCCGCCAGCCCGCCAGTTCCCTGCGGCTCGACACCGGCGATGCCCACCTCCTCCAGGCGGCCGGCGTCGGCGACCTGATCGCGGGCGTGCACGCGACCGCGTGCGGCACGGCCGAGTCTTGCGTCCGCTACGTCGGGTTCCGCGTGAGTGCCGCCACCGGAAGACTCACCGCGGCCATCAGGGAGCAGGAGACCCTCGGCGGGGGCGCGGGGACGTACTACTTCAATCCCGGCCTCGCCATGAACGCGCTCGGTGCTACGGCGGTGGTCTTCAACGCCAGCGGCGAGAGCATGTTCCTGAGCACCGGGGCCAGCGTGAAGACCGAGGGGGGATTCGGGCCTGTGGTCTGGCTGAACCCCGGAAGCTGTGCCTATCAAGCGGTCGACAATCCGGCCGGCCGGACGGGAGATTACGTGGGCGCGCAGACCGACCCGTCCGACATGACGAGCTTCTGGCTCGCCGGCGAGCGCGCCACCGCCATCGGCGGCCACTGCCGCTGGCAGACCCGCGTCCTCCAGGTCGCTCCCTAGGTCATTTTCGGGGGGGTCTCGGAAGACCCCCCCGAGGCCCCCCCTCGGTTGCGGCGGCACAGCCGCCGCTCGGAGTGCTGCCCGACACGGCCCGTGCTCGGGGCGAGCTGTCGGGTTACTCCGACAGGCTAGGCCGGATGATTCGACGACGACGGGAGGCCCTTTTCGACGATGAACGGGAGGGCCATCAGGGCGTAGACGAGCATCACGACCTCGGAGTCCCCGAAGTTGTGCTCGAAGAGCCCGGCCACCAGGAAGCCGCTCACGCCGCCGAGGCTCGCGCAGACGAGGGCCCGATCACGCGGCCGGTCGGGCCCGACCCGGGCGAGGATCCGGACGCCCTCCCGGAAGAAGACCATCCAGAGCCAGATCCACACGGCCAGGGCCGGGAGTCCCCGCTCGGCCGCGATCTGGACCGGCGAGTTGTGCAGGTGGCCGGTGGAAGGGCGGACCGCTTCCGGCCGCCGGTAGTGTGGATACCAGGCCCGGACCTGCCCCGGGCCGACGCCCAGGAACGGGTGATCGGCGATCATGCCGAGGCCGGCCCGCCACATGGCCACCCGGTCCCGGATCGTCGCGTCCTGCGGATTGGCGATCGAGCGGATGCGGTCCATGACGGCGCCGGGCGTGATGGCGGCGACCAGGAGACCGAGGAGGACGAGAACCAGGACGATGCGCGCGGTGCGGCGCGTCGTGGCCACCAGGCCGAGCGTTCCCGCCGCCAGCCCGAGCCAGGCGTTCCGCGAATAGGTGAAGGCGAGCGCGGTGACGGTGATGGCGCCGGCTGGCACCATCCACCACACCCGGCGCCACGACACGTTGGCCAGGTACGCCACGAAGAAGAGGGCGCCCAGCAGCAGGACGCCACCGAAGGTCATGTAGATGCTGAAGGGGCCGCGCACCCGCGAGGGATGGGGGCAGATCGCCGTGACCCACTCCGGCGGCAAGAGTCCCGTCGGCGTCCCGCACAGATAGGCCTGGGCGAGGCCATAGCAGGCCATCACCGTCAGCGCGACGAGGAAGCCCTGCCAGAGTCGGAGCGCGTGAGCGGAGTCGCGCGTGTACCAGAGGACCAGGTAGAAGGTCGCGATCCGAAGGGTATCGCGTGCCATCCAGAAGCTCCAGCCGGGGTTGCCCGAGAAGGCCGCCGAAAGGAGCGTGAGCGCGACCAGGAGGAGGAACGGGGGCGTCAGCGGATGACGGCGAAGGGTCGCGGTGTCACTCCAGAGCTGGCTCCCCAGGTGGCGAAACCCGGACGTCCTGACGTGGCCGCCGACCCCATCCGTCCACGGCACGACGAGCACGACGAGGAGGGTCAGCAGGAGCTGGGAGAGGCTGATGGAGAAGGACATCGCGATGAAGAACGCGGTGAGGGCTCCCTCTCGGATCGGGGGCAGGAGGTCACGGGGCCGCGACAGCGCGAGGGGCGGAGCGACGCTACTCACGGGAGCGCAAACTGAAGCGCGTGGAGGCGCTTGTAGAGGCCGTCCCGCGCGAGCAGCTCGTCGTGGCGACCCTCCTCGACGATCCGGCCCTCGTGGAAGACGACGATGCGGTGCGCCAGGCGGACGGTGGAGAGCCGGTGCGCGATGAGGAAGACGGTGCGGTCCTTGGTGAGATCGGCCAGGGCCTGCTGGACCATGAACTCGGACTCGGCGTCGAGGTCGGACGTCGCCTCGTCCAGGATCAGGATGGCCGGATCCTTCAGGAAGGCCCGGGCCAGGGCGATCCGCTGCCGCTGGCCCCCCGAGACCTTCACGCCGCGCTCGCCGACCACGGTCCGGTAGCCCTCCGGGAGCCCCCCGATGAAGTCGTGGGCGTACGCCGCCCGGGCGGCCCGTTCGATCTCCTCCCGCGTCGCCTCGGGCTTCCCGTAGGCGATGTTGGCCTCGATCGTATCGTTGAAGAGGAACGTCTCCTGGGTGACGATGGCGATCTGGCCGCGCAGCGAAGCCTGGGTGTACGCGCGCACGTCCACCCCGTCCACCAGGATGCGCCCCCGCGTCACGTCGTGGAAGCGCGGCACCAGGTCGGTGAGCGTCGACTTGCCCGCCCCGCTCATTCCCACGAAGGCCACCACCTCGCCGCGGGGCACGATGAGGCAGATGTCCTTGAGGACCATCTCTCCGTCCTCGTACTGGAACCAGACGTGGTCGAACTCGATTCGGTCCCGGAACGCCGCCAGGGCGCGGGCGGCCGGCGCGTCGGCCACGGCGGGCTGGAGCGCCAGGACCTCGAAGATGCGCTCGACCGACGGCGTCGTCTGCTGGTAGAGGTTCGCGGTGCGGGAGAGCTTCCGCACGGGGCCATAGAGCATGAGGGTGGCGGTGACGAAGGAGAAGAGCGCGCCCGGCGTCATGTCGCCCTGGATCACGCGGTAGCCGCCGTACCAGAGGATCGCCATGACGCCCAGGGCGGCCAGCACTTCCATCAGCGGCTCGGACAGCTCGTCGACGCGGTGGTCCTTCAGCGACAGCTCCAGCAGACGCCGGTTGATCTGGTCGAAGCGCCCGCGCTCGTGCGCCTCCCGGCCGAAGGCCTTGACGATCTTGGTGCCGGTCAGGGCCTCCTGCAGGAGGGTGGTGAGCGCCGAGATCTCCTCCTGGGTGCGACGGTTGATGCGATAGAGCCGCCGGCCCATCTCGCGCACGGTCAGGCCCACCAGCGGGAAGGCGATGAGCGCCAGGACGGTCAGGCGCGCCTCCTGCGTGAACATGACCGCCACCAGGGCGACCACGGTGGCGACTTGCCGAATGACCATGACGAGCACCTCGGACGACAATCGCGCCAGGCGGCCGGCATCCACCACGATCCGCGACATGAGATCCGCCGAGTGGCGCCCGTGGAAGAACGCCAGCGGCATGCCCTGGATGTGCACGTACAGGTCGCGCCGGACGGCGGCGATGATCCGCTCGCCCACCGACGCCATCAGGTACGACTGGCCGTAGCGAGCCGCCGCCTTGGTGAGGTAGACGGCCAGGATGAGGACCGGCAAAAGCTTCAGCATCGTGAGGTCGCGGCGGATGAAGATGCCATCCATGGTCGGCTTGACCAGCCAGGCGATGAGCCCATCCATGGCCGACACCACGAGGGCCAGGGCGGCGCCGGCGGCGAGCCACCACGCGTACGGCCGGACATAGGGCAGGAGCCGGCGAATGCTCACGGGGCCATCCGAGTGGCCGTATTGTAGCAGCCGGGACGCGGTCGACGCGCTCAATTCCGGCTGGTCAGGCGACGGTACAGCGCCTCCAGCCGCTCGACCTTGGCCGCCGTCGAGAAGCGCTCGCGCACCCACGTGCGTCCCGCGCGCCCGAGGGCCTCGGCCCACGCCGGAGCCTCGAGGAGCCGGAGGATGGCAGCGCCCAGCGCTTCGGGGTCCCGCGGGCGCACCAGCAGCCCCGTACGTTCGTGGAGCACGAGCTCGGGATTCCCGGCGGCCGCGGTGGCGACCACGGGCGTTTCCATCGCCAGCGACTCGCGGAGCGCCCCCGTGATGCCGTGACCCACGTGCGAGGCATCCACCGACACGTCGGAAGCGGCCAGGATCTCGGGGATGTCGTCCCGGTAGCCCCAGATCGTCACCGCCGGCTCGAGCCCGAGCTCGGCAGTCAGCGCCGCCAGCGGCCCGCGCTTCGCCGTTCGCGCGCCGACCAGGAGCAGGCGGGCTGCCGAGCGAGCCGCCCGGACGCGGGCGAAGGCCCGGATGACGTCGTCGTTGCCCTTCGGCTCGCGCACCCCGATCTGGGTCACCAGCGGTGTCGCCGGGTCGAGGCCGAGCTCGGCGCGGATGGCCGTCCCGCGAGCTCGGGCGGGGTCGAAGTGATCGGTGTCCGTTCCCGAGTACACGACCTCGATCTTGTCAGCCGGGACTCCCTGGAGGATGAGCCCCGCCTTGATCGCCTCACAGACGGCGACCACGCGGGCGACGAGCCGGCTCCGGTCGAGCAGGCGGCCGCCCAGCGACAGGGGAAAGCTCACGCCGCGGTTCACGACGAGGGGCGGGCGCGGACCGAAGGCGCGGGCCAGCAAGGTGAGCGTGCGCCCGCCCCCCTTGTGGGCGTGGACCACCTGGGTCCCTTCGGTCCGGAGCAGCGCCGCCAGCCGGAGGGCGCCGACCGGATCGGCCGGCGAGCGGAAGAAGCCCACGTGAGCGAAGCCGGCGTCTTCCGCCTCGGCCGCCCACCGCGCGCTGGGCTGGGTCACCACCAGGACCCGATGGCCCCGGGCGGCCAGGCCGCGGGCCAGGTCACGGAGCTGGATGGCGGCGCCGGTGTAGAAGTCGTCCTTCGGGTAGATTTGAAGGACGCGCAGCGGGTCTCCGGCTCCCTTTCGCTCGCCGCCGCCGGCGATGCCCCTCACCCCGGCCGGAGGGCGCGCATCAGTCCAGCTTGGGGCGGGAGCGCCTGCTGCCGCCTGCTGCCTGGCGCCGTCCCCGCACGGGTACGGTCCCGCATCGGTTTCTTCAGAGGCTCTCAGTCCTCGGCCAGCGGCAGGCCGGCGTCGATCCAGCCGGTCATGCCGCCCCACACGTTGGTGAGGCGCGGGAAGCCGCGGGCGAGGAGAAGGCTCCCCACCAGGCTCGAGCGGGGACCCCCGCGGCAGATGAGGGCGATGGGCCGATCGCGCGGGAGCTCGCCGGCGCGGCTCGGGACCTCCCGCATCGGGATGTGGGTGGCGCCCGGGACGTGGCCTTCCTCCCACTCGATGGGCTCCCGGACGTCGAGCACGATCAGATCGCGCTCGACCTCCCGCCGACGGGCCAGCTCGGGCGCGGTGACGTTGGGAAGCTCGGCCACCGGCAAGCCTGAGGCCCGCACCGCGTCCGATCCCACCACGTAGGCGCCGACGTCGTCCAGCCCGATCCGGGTGAATGCCGCCAGGGCCCGGACCACGTCGGCCTCGCTCTCGGCCAGCAGCACCAGCGGACGGTCGGCCGGGACGAACCAGCTCACGCGCTCGGCGAACTGCGGGCTGTCGATCCAGACGTTGAGACTCCCCGCCACGTGACCCGCGCCGAACGCGCGAGGCTCCCGGATGTCGACGAGCGTGGCCCCGGCGTCGAGACGGGCCCCGAGCGCCGTGGGCTGGAGGCGCTCCGGTGTCGCGCGCTTGAGCATGACGACCTCCTTGTTCCTGGCGATGCGCTGAAGATCATGGGCCCTCGTCGGTCTCCAGGTGGTGATAGCCGCCGCGGAAGTACACGAGCGGCGACCCGTCGCCGACCCGCACACCTTCGACCTTACCCACGAAGATCGTGTGGTCGCCACCCTCGTAGCGGTGGAGCACTCGGCACTCGAGCGCCGCCACGACGTCCTCGAGAATCGGGAGCCGGGCTTGCCCCTCGTGATGAGCGATCCCGCTGAACTTGTCGGCCATCGTGGAGGCGAAGTGCCGGGACAGATGCTCCTGGCTCTTCCCGAGCATGTTGACCGCGAACCAGCCGTACTCCTGGAACGCGCGGTAGGCCGTCGCCCCGTGGTCGATGCAGACGAGCACGAGCGGCGGCTCGAGCGAGACGGACGTGAACGCGCTGGCCGTGAGCCCGCACGGTCGCCCCTCGCGATCCCGCGTCGTCACCACGGTGACGCCGGCGGGGAACTCGCGGAGCGCGGACCGGAACTCAGCCGGGGTGACGGGCATGACCCTGGCTCCCTTTGTAGCAGACCGCCGGCCGTCGTTTCAAGAACCGCGCCGCGGCGTCGTCCGGAGCCGGGCGCCTGGCTTGACAAGGGTAGGGGCGGCCGCTACCTTGGGCGTACTTCGCGTCTCGCCCCTGCTCGAATGGCACGTTCCCACAGGAGGCGGTCCCTGGATCATCGTGATCCAGCCGTACGAGGACTACGGGCTCCAGAAGTACGTGGAGTTCACGCCGAGTCCGAACCAGCAGCTCGAGGTGCGCCGCTTCAACTTCCGTCTGCGGCGCGCGTAGCGCCGATGACCCCGCCGGGCCCGGATCACCCGGGGCCCGTGCAGGGTGGTCTGATCAGGATGCGGATTCGAGTGCCACGAACGATTGCCACGCCGCGCGGGCATTCGGAGCGCTTCGAGCGCGGGCTTCGCCCGCGCAACCTCCGGGGGGGATTCTCAAAGGGGGGCAGAGCCCCCCTTTGAAGTAAGATGCGCGGCCTCGGCGGCTTCCTCGGCTACCGGCTCTTTCGCACCCTCATCGCGCTCTGGCTGGTCTCGACCGTCGTCTTCGTGGTGATGCGGCTGTCGGGCGATCCGGTGCCGCTCCTCCTCCCGCCCGACGCGCCGATCGCGGAGATGAACCGCGTCCGCCGCGACCTCGGGCTCGACCGGCCGCTGGCCGTGCAGTACGGGGTGTTCCTGGTCGCAGTCGCCCGGGGCGACTTCGGGCGCTCGATCCACTTCCGTCAGCCGGCCATGGAAGTGGCGCTGTCCTATCTCCCGGCGACCTTCGAGCTGGGCCTGGCCGCGTTCGTGATCGCCGTCGTCGTCGCGTTTCCGGTCGGCGTCCTCTCCGCCATCCGCCGGAATTCGGTGCTCGACCACGCCGCCATGGGGCTGGCCCTGATCGGCCAATCCGCCCCCACCTTCTTCATCGGCATCCTCTTCATCCTGGTCCTCTCGCTCAGGCTCGACCTGTTCCCGACCTCGGGACGGGGCGACTGGCACCACCTGGTCCTGCCGGCCCTGACGCTGGGCGCGTTCGCCATGGCGTCGATCGCCCGCATCACGCGCTCGGCCGTCCTCGAGGTCCAGCGAGCCGACTACATCCGGACGGCGCGCGCGAAGGGGGTCGGCGAGTTCCTGGTGGTCGCCAAGCACACCCTGAAGAACGCGGCGTTGCCGATCCTGACCATCACCGGGCTCCAGTTCGGGACGCTGCTGGGAGGCGCCGTGGTCACGGAGACGGTCTTCGCGTGGCCGGGAATGGGTCGGCTGGCGATCCAGTCCATCTACAACCGGGACTACCCGGTGGTCCAGTCCACGGTCTTCCTCGCCGCGGTGCTCTTCATCGCGATCAACTTCGTCCTCGACCTGCTCTACGGCGTGCTCGATCCACGAGCGCGGGAGGCCTCCGCGTGAGGCGGCCCGGGCCGATCCCCGTCGCCGCGGGTCGTCCTCGGTCGTCGGCGGCCCTCAACGTATGCGGCATACGCCTCGGGCCGCCTCCTCCCTGCGTCCTACCGCGGCTCGGGGCTCGGCCCGGTTCCACCGTCGGAGCCGATCACGATGCCAGTCCGAAAGGCCTCCGCGTGAGGCGGCCCGGGCCCCGGCGCGGAATCGCGGCGCCGCCTCCGGCCGGGTGAGGCCGTGAGCCAGCCGGCCGTCATCTCGGAAGCGGTGGTGAGCGCGCCGGCGATCCCCGTGCCGGCGGGCGGCCGCCGCCGGCGGGTGCCGTGGCACGTCTGGGCCGCCGCGATGTTCGTGGCCGGGCTGGTCGTCGTCGCCGTGGCCGCGCCCTACCTGGCGCCGCACAACCCCGAGCGCGGCTCGCTCCGGGCGCGGCTCGCCGCGCCGACGCTGGAGGCCGCCGATGGCAAGGTCCATCCCCTCGGCACCGACCACCTCGGGCGGGACGTTCTATCCCGCATCATCTTCGGGACCCGCGTGTCGCTCACCATCGGCTTCGCGGCGGTGGCGGTCGGGGGGCTGGTCGGGGGCGTTCTCGGGCTGGTGGCGGGCTTCCGGGGGGGGTGGCTCGACGAGGCGATCATGACGGTGGCCGATGCCCAGCTCGCGTTCCCGTTCATCTTGCTGGCGATCGGGATCATCGCGGTCCTCGGGCCCTCGTTCCCGAATCTCGTCGTCGTCGTCGGGCTGTCCGGGTGGGTCACGTACGCCCGAGTGCTCCGCGCCCAGGTGCTCTCCCTCCGGCGGCGCGAGTTCGTGGACGCGATCCGGGGGCTCGGCGGTGCGCTTCCGCGGATCGTCCTCCGGCATATCCTGCCCAACGTCGCGTCCACCCTCATGGTCATCGCCACCCTCGAGCTGGCCCGGGCCATCGTCCTGGAGGCGACGCTCTCCTTCCTGGGGCTCGGGATCCAGCCGCCGACGCCCTCGTGGGGCGGCATGATCCACGAGGGGCGCGAGTACCTGGACACCGCATGGTGGATCTCGGTGTGCCCGGGGCTCGTGCTCATGCTGACCTCGCTGGTGGTCAGCCGCACGGGCGATTGGCTGCGGGACGTCCTCGACCCGACCTTGCGCGGGGCGTAGCAGCGCCGACGGCGGGTTGACACTCGCGGAGCCTCATGTTACCGACTGGCACGGGAGGTCTCGCCATGACAGAGAGTCTGATGGACCGCCGCGGGTTTCTGCTGGGGACGAGCGGGGTACTGGCCGGGGCATCCCTCGCCCGGCTCCGGCCGGCCGAGGCCCAGGCCAGGCCGAAGCAGCTCACGATGAGCAACTGGGGCGGGGAGTACGGGACGTTCGTCAAGGAGAACGTGGACGTCGATTTCACCAAGCGCTACGGGGTGTCCGTGGTGCACGACCCGAGCGCGGACAACGCGGCCCGGATCACCAAGGTGAAGCTGAGCCCGCCCGGGACCTACGACCTCCTCCACCTGGCCGACAGCTTCTTCGCCCGGGCCGTCGACGAGGGGATCCTGGAGCCGCTGAACTATCGCTCGCCGAACTTCACCAACGTGCCCGACGTGGATCCGGCCGCCCTGACGCCCTACTGGCCGCGCGCGACCTTCAACGGGATGGGCATCGCCTACAACCCCCATATGGTGAAGGAGCCGCCGGTCTCCTGGGCCGACCTCTGGAAGCCGGAGTACAAGGGGAAGATCGTGGTGCCGGGCGTGAACCACTCGTTCGGGCTCTACGTGATCTTCTTCGGGGCGCTGGCCGCCGGCAAGGACTGGAAGGACGTCGACACCGGGTTCGAGATGCTCAAGCGCCTCTCCGACCTCCGCCCGGTGTGGTCCATGGACACGCCGTCGATCCAGAAGATGTTCCACCGGGAGGAGGTCGCCATCGGGTGGCTGGGCAAGGCCGAGACGCTCCACGCCCAGACGTGGGGGGCCAAGACGCAGTTCGCCATCCCGAAGGAAGGCGGCATCTTCGTCCAGTGGGGCTGGGGGATCGTCAAGGGGACCAAGAACCTGGAGTGGGCCGAGAAGTACGTGAACCTCAGCCTCGATCCCGAGGTTCAGGCACGGTACGCCGCCAAGTGGCGCTACGCCGGCTCGAACGCCAAGTGGGTCCAGCACGTCGACCCCGACGTCCGCAAGCGCGTCGAGTGGACGGCCGAGGAGACCAAGCGGCTGATCGTGCTCGACCACAGCTGGATCACCAAGCGGCGCGCCGAGCTCACGGAGCGGTGGAACAAGATCGTGAGCGGCTAGCCGCCCGCTCGACCCGGGGGCCGGGCCGCCACCCGCGGGTGACGAGCTCCGGAAGCGGCGGAAGCCCGGCGGCAGGCTCCGCGGGCCGGGCCGAGGGCGGGCGGTCATGGCCCGCGTAGCCCTCGACCGCGTCACCAAGCGGTACGGGGACGTGGTCGCCGTCCGGGACGTCTCGCTCGTCGTCGACGAGGGGACGTTCGTCTCGTTCCTGGGCCCGAGCGGCAGCGGCAAGACCACCCTCCTGCGCCTCATCGCCGGGTTCCTGTCGCCGGAGGCGGGCGACATCTGGATCGGGGACCGCCGGGTCAACGGGGTGCCGCCGCACCGGCGCAACATCGGAATGGTCTTTCAGCACTACGCGCTCTTCCCCCACATGACGGTGCTCGACAACGTCGGGTTCGGCCTGGCCATGCGCGCGGTCGGCCGGATGGAAGCGGCCAGCCGGATTCGTGAGGCGCTGGCGCTGGTCAAGCTGGAGGGCCTCGAGCACCGCTACCCCCGCGAGCTCTCCGGCGGCCAGCAGCAGCGGGTCGCGCTCGCCCGGTCCATCGTCATCAAGCCGGCCCTCCTCCTCCTGGACGAGCCTCTGAGCGCGCTCGACCGGAAGCTCCGAGCCGAGATGCAGCTCGAGCTGCGGCAACTCCAGCAGACGCTGGGCATCACCGCGCTGTACGTCACCCATGATCAGGAGGAAGCGCTGACGCTGTCCGATCGGATCGCCATCCTGAAGGACGGGGTGGTGGCCCAGGTCGGGGGCCCCCGCGAGATCTACGAGCAGCCGACCAGCGTGTTCGTGGCGGGATTCATGGGCACGGCCAACGTCTTCGAGGGCACCGTCGAGGCAGAAGGCGGCCGCCTGCGGGTCCGGTCGGGGCCCTTCGAGTTCGTCGTCCCGGCCGGGGCCGGCGCCGCGCCGGGCTCGGTGATCCGCGTGGCCGTCCGTCCCGAGCGGATCCGGCTCCTTCGGGCGGCGCCGCCGGGAATGCCGGCCATCCCGGGAAAGATCGCGAATGCGGTCTATCTCGGGGCGGAGACCCACTACCAGGTGGAGGTGGCGAGCCGGCATCGCGTGCTGGCGACCCTCCCCAACGCCGGTGACGGCGGGCCGTCGCCCGAGCGGGGCGACACCCTCTACGTGAGTTGGCGGGTCGAGGATGTCCTCGTCCTCCGCGGCTGAAGGGGCCGGCCGCCTGAGGCGGGTCCGGCACTGGCTGGGGCCGCCCGTGCTCCAGCCTCCGCTCGCCTTCTACGCCCTCCTCTTCCTGGCCCCGCTCCTGATCTTCTCGGTCGTGAGCGTCTTCCAGACGTCGCAGACCGGCCTCTTCGATCCCGTCTTCACCCTGCAGCACTACGCCAAGGCGCTGGGCGACCGCTTCTACCTGCGAAGTCTCTGGAACACGTTCGAGATCAGCCTGGGCGTGACGCTCCTGTGTCTGGCCCTCGGCTACCCGGTCGCGTACCTGCTGGCCGATCTCCGCCCGCGGCCGCGCAAGCTCTTGATCATCCTCCTTCTCTTCCCGCTCCTCGTCAGCACCATCATCCGGGTCTATGGCTGGATGGTCATCCTGGGTGGCCGCGGCATCGTCAACAACTTTCTCCTGCGCTGGCGGCTCGTGGACGATGCGCTGCCCCTCATGTTCAACACGGGGACCCTCTACCTGGGCCTGGTGACCATCCTGCTCCCGTACATGGTCATCAATGTCACCAATGTGCTGGTCGCCATCGATCCGGCCCTGGGGGAGGCGGCCTCGATCCACGGAGCCGACCGGCGGCGCGTCTTCTGGCGCGTCACGCTGCCTCTGAGTCTCCCCGGCGTTCTGTCGGGATGCCTCCTCGTCTTCACCATCTCCATGAGCGCCTACGTCATCCCGCTCCTCCTCGGCGGCCACCGGGTCAAGATGCTCGGCAACCTCGTCTTCGAGTCGATCTCGTCGTTCAACTGGCCCTTTGCGGCCGCGCTGTCGCTGGTCCTGCTGGGGGGGACCCTGCTGGCCTGCCTCGGGTTCCTCACGCTGCTCGGCACCGAGCGGCGACGCGCCCCGCGGAGGGCGTGATGGCGGTCCGGCCCGGGCTCGACGTCATGGCCCGCGACGTGGCCGGCGCGGATTGGGAAGCGATTCGCCACCGCTGGTTCCGCCGGGGCCTCGGGCTCCTCACCGCCGTCGTCTACCTGGGGATCCTGGCTCCGATCCTGGTCGTCGTCCTGGCCTCGGTGAGCCCAACCGAGGTGTTCACCTTCCCGCCGCCGGGGGTCACGCTGAAGTGGTACCAGGAATTCTTCCGCGACTCGAACATGCGCGACGGATTCTGGCTGAGCTTCGTGGTGGCCGCTGGGTCCGCCGTCATCTCCCTCGTCCTGGGGACCGCCGCCGCCCTCGGGCTCACCCGGGAGCGCTTCGCGCTCCGGCACCTGGTGAGCGCCTTCTTCCTCTCCCCCATCATCTTCCCGAGCCTCATCACGGGGGTCGCCCTCCTCCTCTTCTTCCGGGCCTTGGGCGTGCCGACCCTGCCCGGCCTCATCCTGGGACACGCCATCATCAGCGTGCCCTACGTCATCCGGACGGTGGCGGCGAGCCTGGCCGGATTCGACGTCACCATCGAGGAGGCGGCCCGGATCCACGGGGCCAGCCCCCTGCGTGCCTTCGTGCGGGTCACCCTGCCCATCATCCAACCCGGTATCATGGCCGGTGCGGTGTTCGCCTTCATCGTGTCGTTCAGCGAGCTGAACGTCTCGCTCTTCCTGTCCGGTCCCGGCGCGGCCACGCTCCCGATCCACATCTTCAGCCAGATCCAGTTCGGGGCCGGCCAGGTCGTCATCGCGGCCGCCTCCACGCTCCAGATCGTGCTCATCGTGGGGTTGATGGTCGTGGTCGAGAAGCTCTTCGGGATCTCGGTGGCCCCGCAGTCCTGAGGGGAGGCAACGGCGAGCCCATGCCGACGATCGTCGAGCGCGACGTGAAGATCGAAACCGGAACCAGCCTGCACATCCGGGAAGCCGCGGGAGCACCCGGTCCCGACGGACGGCTGACCCCGCTCGTCTGCATCCACGGCTTCAGCCTGTCGGGGCTGATCTACGAGCGCCTGCTGGCCGGGCTCCCGGCCGGCTACCGGGCGATCGCCGTCGACCAGCGCGGCTTCGGGGACTCGGCCAGGCCGCCGGCCGGATACACGATCCCCGAGTTCGCCGCCGACAACGCCGCCCTGCTGGATGCGCTGGGGATCGACCGGGCGGTCGTCATGGGGCATTCCTACGGCGGCATGGTGGCCCAGCAGTTCGCGGTGGCCTATCCGGAGCGCCTGCTGGCCCTGGTCCCGGTGGGGACCTGGGCGCACGTGCCGCCGGCCTTCGGTCTCGGGGAGGACGTCGGCAGCCGCCTCGAGCTCTGGCGGACCCGGGGGAACGTCCCGGAGGCCTTCACGGGCCGGATCGAGCGGTACGTTCTGGCCCGCAACGTCACCGCCGAGGAGAAGGCCCGCTTCCTGGCGATCGCCATGGGTGCCGGGACCACCGCCCTCATCGAGACGCTGACCGACATCTACACCAGGCCGTGCCTGACGCTCGACCAGCTGGCGGCGATCCGGGCTCCGACGCTGGTGATGGCCGGCGCCGAGGACACGATCATCACCGTTCCCGCCGCCCGCCGCCTGGCCGACGCGATCCCGGGCAGCGAGCTCGTCGTGATCTCCGATTCCGGGCATACGCCGATGTGGGAGCAGCCGCGCGCCTTCGCCGGGGCGCTCTTCGGCTTCCTGGCCCGGCACGGTCTCTGACGCCGGGGTCGGGGGGAGCCGCCATGGAACGGGCAGACGCCGTCATCATCGGGGGGGGCGTCATGGGGACGAGCATCGGGCTCAACCTGATGCGGCGGCGCTTCGGGCGCGTCGTCCTCCTGGAAAAGAACACCATCTGCTCGGGGACGTCCGGCAAGTCGTCGGCCGTGGTACGGACCCACTACACGACGCGGCCCACGGCGATGATGGCCCTGCTGGCCCGGCGCATCTTCGAGAACTTCCGGGAGGCGATCGGCGGCGAGTCCGGCTTCGTGCGGACCGGGATGCTCGTCATCGGCACGCCGGAGAGCCGGGAGGCTGTCGAGGCCACGGTCCGGATGAATCAGGAGCTCGGGATCGAGACCGGCCTGGTCACGGCGGCGGAGGCCCGGGCGATCGATCCTCTGCTGACGCCGGCCGACGACGCTCCCATCGCCTACGAGCCGGCCTCGGGATACGCGAGCCCGCACGAGGTGGCGTCGAGCTACGCCCGGCGGTTCACCGACCTCGGCGGCGTGATCCGCCAGGGCACGCTGGTGACGGGCATCGGGACCGGCGGGGGCCGGGTTCGGTCGGTCCAGACCGACCGGGGCGAGATCGCCACCGCGCACGCGGTCATCGCTGCCGGGCCCTGGGCCGACCGGGTCGGCCGTCTGGCCGGGATCGAGCTCCCGGTCATGGCGAGCCGGCAGCCGATCGTCATCCTCCGGCCGAAATTCGAATACGGGAGCACCCACCCCGTGGTGATCGATCTCGCCGACGAGATCTACAGCCGCCCGGAGACGGGCAACCTCATCCTCCTCGGGAATACCCGCCACGGGGACGACCGGCCCGGCGATCCGGACGACTACGAGGACCGGCCGGACCTGGCGACGGCGACGGATCTGGTGGAGCGGTTCGCGCGCCTGATGCCAGGGGCGGCCGAAGCCGAGATCAGCGGAGGGTGGTCGGGCATGTACGAGATCAGCCCCGACTGGAACCCGATCATGGGGAGCGCCCCCGGCGTGGCCGGGCTGCACTTCTGTGTCGGCTTCTCGGGTCACGGATTCAAGCTCAGTCCCGTGGCCGGGATCCTGATGGCCGAGCACATCGCCGACGGTCACAGCACCACCCTCGACATCACCCCCTATCGGCTCGAGCGGTTCGCCGAGGGACAGGAGCTCCGGATCGCCTACCGGCGAGCCGGCGTCGTCGGATAGGCCCGTGACACCGCCAGCTTCGCGCCGCCGCTCGCGCGCCGCGCGGTGAGGGAAAGCGAGGGGTCCATGGCGAAGCCATCCGCTCTCGTCATCGGCGGCGGGGTCATCGGCGTCGCCGCCGCCTACTACCTGGCGCGCGGTGGATGGGCCGTGACCATCGTCGAGACGGGGGAGATCTGCGCGGGCAGCTCCTACGGGAACGGGGGCCTCGTCGTCCCGAGCCACAGCATCCCCCTGGCGGCGCCGGGCGTGTGGCTGAAGGGCCTGAAGTGGATGCTGAACCCGGAGAGCCCGTTCTACATCAAGCCCCGCCTGAGCCCCGAGCTCCTCTCCTGGCTCTGGCAGTTCCGCGCCGCCTGCACGCCGGCGCGGGCGGCCCGGGCCATGCCGGTGCTTCGGGATCTGAGCTTCGCCAGCCTGGCGCTCTTCCGCGAGCTGGCCGCGATTCCGGGCTTCGAGTTCGGCTTCCGCCAGGAGGGGGCGCTGGCGGTCTTTCGCACGGAGAAGGCCTACGAGGCGGCGCTGGCGGACGCGCGGTTCCTGGGCGAGGGCGGCATTCCGACCAAGGTGCTCGACGGCGTGGCCGCCCGCGCGCTGGAGCCCGCGCTCGCGCCCGGCGTGGTGGGCGCGATCTTCTTTCCCGACGACGCGCTGCTGATCCCCGACGTGTTCGTCCGGGGGCTGGCCGCCCTCGCCGAGCAGCTGGGCGTCCGTATCCGGACCGGGACGGAGGTCCTCGGCTTCCTGACCCGAGGGGCCCGCATCACCACGGTCGAGACGACGCGGGGGAACCTCCCGGCCGGCGAGGCGGTCGTGCTGGCCGCCGGCTCGTGGTCCCCCCGGCTGGCCGCCGCCGCCGGGCTGCGCCTTCCGATCCAGCCCGCCAAGGGCTACAGCGTGACCTATCGCCGGCCGCCCGACGGGCTGCGGATTCCGCTGCTGCTCGGCGAGGCGAAGGCGGGCGTGACGCCGATGGGGGACATGCTCCGGTATGCCGGGACCCTCGAGCTGGCCGGGCTCGACCTCTCCATCAACCGCCGCCGGGTGAACGCCATCATCCGGTCCGCCGCCCCCTACCTCCGTGGCGCGGAATCCCTCGAGCTGCTCGAGATCTGGCGGGGCCTGCGTCCGTGCACGCCGGACGGGCTGCCGGTCATCGGGCGCCCGAAGCGGATCGAGAACTTGATCCTCGCCACCGGGCACGCGATGATCGGCGTCTCGCTGGGCCCGATCACCGGGAAGCTCGTCGCCCAGCTCGCCTCGGGCGAGCCGACGGCGGTCGACGTGGGCGCGCTGACGCCGGAGCGGTTCGCGTAGCGACCGCCCGCCCGCGGCCGTCCAGCGCGGCGTAGGCGAGCATCTCGACCCGCATGCTCGCCACCGTGAGGCCGGCCACGATGACGGTGGCGCGGTTAGGTGCCGAGAACCAGCCCTGGGTAGTCGGAGGGAGGAAATCGGAAGGAACACCGAACGCAGGCCGTCTAAAGCACCTTTCGCTTCCTCCCGCTGGCACCCGGTGGCCCGTCCCCGAAGCCACGACGACGCCTGCCGCTCCGCTGGTGGCGGCGTGAGAGCCCAGGACCGAGCCGCCCTTGACAGCCCGCGGGCGGTGGGCTATGCATGGCTGGCGCATCGGGGGCGGCGCTCTCGGTGCTGAGCGGGATCGTACGCTCCGGTTCGCGCGAAAGAGGGGACGTGGTGTCCCGAGGAGGATGACATGAGACGCAGAGTGGCGGGGAACCTGTGGATCATCGGCGGACTGCTCCTGCTGGCCCTCGGGCTGGCGACGGGGGCGGTCGCTCAGCAACAGAAGGTGGTGATCGCGGTGACGAGCCCCCAGTCGGGGCCGCAGGCCGCGTGGGGGTCGGAGCTCATCCGCGGCGCCGAGCTGGCGCTGGCGGAGTACGACCCCAAGAAGCTCAAGTTCAAGTACGAGATCCTGCCCTTGGACGATCAGGCCGATCCCAAGGTGGGCCTGACCGTCGCCAACAAGCTGAAGGTCGACAAGGACGTCATGGGCGTGATCGGCCCCTGGAACAGCGGGGTGGCCATCCCGGCCTCACCGGTCTACTCCGAGGCCAAGCTCCCCTTGTTCGCCATCGCCAGTGATCCCAAGCTCACCCGGCAGGGCTTCACCAACATCTTCCGGACCGTGTCGACGAACGACTTCCAGGCCATCGGAGGCGAGGCCTACCTGGTCGGCGAGCTGAAGAAGAAGCGCGTCGCCATCATCCACGACAACACGATCCCGGGCGTGACCATCAGCGAGATCTTCCGGGACATGGCCAAGAAGGACAAGGCCGAGATCGTGATGTTCGAGGGCGTGAGCTGGGGCGAGCGGGACTGGAGCCCGGTCCTCACGAGCCTCAAGCAGAAGAACGCCGACGCGCTCTATCTGGTCACCGTGTTCGCCGACGTCGCCCTGGCCATGAAGCAGATGAAGGACCTCGGGATGAACCTGACGGTCCTCGGGCCCGACGGCATGTACTCGGACGAGCTGATCACGCTCGGCGGGCCGGCCGTCGAGGGCGCCTGCGCCACGGCCCTGGGAGCCGACGTCAACAAGCTGCCCAGCGCGTCGAAGTTCGTCAGCGCCTTCAAGGCCAAGTACAACGAGAGCCCCCAGCAGTACAGCGTCTTCGCCTACGAGGACATGCACATCCTGATCAAGGCCATCGAGAAGGCCGGCAAGAAGGACCGGGCCGCCATCCTGAAGGCGGTGCGCGAGGTGACGCCCTACGACGGGGCGCTCGGCCGGACCGCCTTCAACGGCCGGGGCGACACCGTGAACCAGGTGATCGGGATCTTCTGCGTGAAGGACGGCAAGTGGGGGTATCTCAAGACCGCCGACATCCCGAAGGACCGGATGCCGAAGTAGAGGCACCGGCCCGAACGGCGGCGGACGTCCCAGCGGTGACGCGGTGAAGGGGCGCCGGGGCCGTCCCGGGTCGTGAGCCCGAAGGAAGGACGGCATGGAAGGGTGGGGCGCCGTCTATCTCCAGCAGGTCGTCAACGGGCTCACGATCGGGAGCGTGTACGCCCTGATCGCGCTGGGCTACACGATGGTCTACGGCGTCCTCGAGATGATCAACTTCGCCCACGGCGACGTGTTCATGGTGGGCAGCTTCGTCGGGCTCCTGGTCCTGGCACTCCTGGCGCCCTCCTCCTCTGCCGCCGCCGGAGGGGGGCTGCTCCTCGTGCTGGGGGCCGTCTTCCTCGGGGCGATGGCGAGCTGCGGCTCCCTCGGCGTCACCATCGAGCGCGTCGCCTACCGGCCCCTCCGGGCGAGCTCCCGGCTCGGCCCGCTCATCTCGGCCCTCGGCGTGTCCCTCTTCATCCAGAACGCCGTCATGTTGCTGGTGGGGGCGCGCCCGAAGGCCTTTCCCCAGCTCATTCCCAAGCAGCTCTACCACGTCGGCGGGGCGGTGTTCACCAACGTCCAGGTGATCATCCTCCTCGCCTCGCTCCTCCTCATGCTGGCGCTCGACCAGTTCGTGCGCCGGACCCGCTGGGGCCGGGCCATGCGGGCGGTGGCCCAGGACGCCGAGGCCGCCGGGTTCATGGGGGTCGAGGTCAACTCGGTCGTCACCCTCACGTTCCTGCTGGGGTCGATCCTGGCGGCGGGGGCCGGCATCATGGTGGGCCTCTACTACGGGATCGTCGATTTCTTCATGGGGTACGTGGCAGGCCTGAAGGCCTTCACGGCGGCCGTGCTGGGTGGCATCGGCAACCTGCGGGGGGCCATGCTCGGGGGCCTCCTGCTGGGGCTGGCGGAGAGCTTCGGCGCGGGCTTCGTCGGGGCGCACTGGAGAGACGTCATCGCCTTCGGGGTGCTGATCACCGTCCTCGTCCTGCGCCCCGGCGGACTGCTCGGGGAGCACCTCCCCGAGAAAGTCTGACAGGCCCTGAAGGCATTGATGCGGGACGTGGCCGGGCGGGGACGACGGGAGGCAGCGGGCGGCTGGTGGGAGGGTTTGGGAGGAGCGGCAGCCGGCGCTCCCGCCCCAAGCTGACTGAGCGCTTGCGGCGCGCGTCGCGCTTCATCGGGCGGAGCCGCCATCTCCAGCTCCTCGCGCTGCTCGCGGCCCTGGTCGTCTTCGGGCTCCAGGCCGACGAGTACCTCCTCGACATCGGCGTCCTGGTCGGGATCTACTCGATCCTGGGTCTCGGGCTGAGCATCGTCATCGGTCAGGCTGGTCTCCTCGACCTCGGCTACATCGCCTTCTACGCGATCGGCGCCTACTGGACCGCGCTGCTCTCGACCCATTTCGGCGTGCCGTTCTGGCTCCTCCTGCCGAGCGCAGCCGCCCTGGCCGCGGTGTTCGGGGTCCTCCTGGGGTATCCGACCTTGCGCCTCCGGGGCGACTACCTGGCCATCGTGACGCTCGGCTTCGGGGAGATCATCCGGATCACGCTGAACAACTGGCGCCAGCTGACCAACGGCCCCATGGGCATCATGGGCATCGGCCATCCCCGGTTGGCCCTCCCCGGGCTCGGCGCCTTCGACTTCGGGCTGAACGTCCAGGCCTATTACTTCCTGATCCTCGTGCTCGACGTCGTCGCGGTGTTCGTGGTGGCCCGCCTGGCCCGGTCGAGGGTCGGGCTCGCCTGGAAGGCCATCCGCGAGGACGAGCTGGCGGCGGGGGCGATGGGCGTGAACGTCCGGCGGGCCAAGCTGCTGGCCTTCGCGCTGGGGGCCGCCTTCGCCGGGGCCGCCGGCAGCTTCTTCGCCGGCCGGGTGGGGTTCGTCTCGCCGGAGAGCTTCACGTTCGTCGAGTCCGTGCTCGTCGTCTGCATCGTCGTCATCGGCGGCTCGGCCAGCATCGCCGGGGTCATCCTGGGCGCCGTGATCTTCATCGGGCTCCCGGAGCTCTTGCGCGAGGTGGCCCGCTTCCGGATGCTGGCCTTCGGCCTCGGCATGGTCGTCCTGATGCTCACGCGTCCCCAGGGGCTCCTCGGCCAGGAATGGATGGGCGAACCCGAGAAATCCCGGACCGAGCCGGAGCCCGAGCCGGCCCTGGTCCCCGACCTCTAGATCATGGGAGGGGGCCTCGACGGCCCCCTCCCAGACCCTCCCCCGGGAGGGTTGCGCGGGCAAGCCCGCGCTCGGAGTGGACACTGACCCGCGGCATCGGGGCGAGGCGTCGGCGCGCGGTTACTCCGACAGCCTCCTAGCCCGCATTATGCGTGAAAGATGAAACAAAGGAGCCACCGAGCCCCTCAACGGTGCTATAGAAGCGGTGATGAGGCGCTTCGACACCGAAACGCGAGGAGGCTCGATGGCTACAGACTGTATACCTCAGGTGACCTTC
>DASYQW010000027.1 GCA_036005065.1 Candidatus Methylomirabilota bacterium
GGGCACTCCTGACCTCGCGCGGAAAGGGAATGCGCGCGCTGCGGATCCGCTCGCCGCGCTTGATCCTCAGCTTGAAGCCGAGCCGATCGACCGACACCATGGCGGCCTCGTCAGCCTCGGCGCCCGCCAGGACGCGGGCGAACGTGAGGAGGGCGTCGGCGTGATCGCGATTCATGTGCTCGATGATCCCGGCGGCCGCGTCGGCGAGCGGGTCCGGACGCGCCGTCCCGTACCCGTGCGCGTCGACCCAATCCATCGCGGCGAAGCCGCCCACGAAGTAGACATGCTCCACCGCGAGCCGGTGGAAGGCGAAATCCTCGAAGTCGACCCAGTAGGCGGCGTTCGGATGGCGGGCCAGGTACATCGGGCGCGCCTCGGTCGCCCCCTCCGGCCCGAGCTGTTGGACTCGGCCCATCAGCGTGACGCGGGCGGCGGCCAACGGGTCCCCGCCCCACCCGGGCTGAGCCACCAGCAGGCTGGCGCGCGGATCGGCCTGCAGGTTCTGGGTGTGCATGGCGAGCGTGCTGATCAGGAAGAGAGGCTGGCCCCGCTCGTCGACGGCGTAGGGCATGACCGAGCCGAAGGGGTGACCGGGGTGCTTCCGGGAGAGCGTCGAGAGCGTCCCCGTTCGTCCGATGTGGACGAGCGTCCGGGCCCGTTCGGCGTAGGTCGGCTCCGGGACCGGCGGCGCCTCCGCCCCCGGCTCGTCGGGCGGTCCTACGTGACTCCCCACGGGTCGATCCTCTCAGCGAGACCGGGCGAGATCACCCGAACCCTCGGCGCGCTACCGGGGGACGAAGCCCATGCGCGCGTACATGCGGGCCAGGGTCGGCGCCGAGGCCTCGCGCGCCTTGGCGGCCCCTCGGGCCAGCAGCCGCCGGAGCTCGTCCGGCTCCGCGCGCAGCTCCGCGTAGCGCTTGCCCACCGGCTCGAACAGCGCGGCGACGGCCTCGCCCACCTCGGTCTTGAACTGGCCGTAGCCCTTCCCCCGGTAACGGGTCTCGATCGCCTCCGGCGACTCCCCGGTGGCGACCGACAGGATCTCGATCAGGTTCGAGATCCCCGGCTTCTCCGGGGCCCGGTGGATCTCCCGGCCCGAATCCGTCACCGCACTCTGGAACTTCTTGCGGATCACCTCGGGCGGGTCGAGCACGTTGACGGTGCCCAGCGGCGTGCCGCCCGTGGTCGACATCTTCCGCGCGGGGTCCTGGAGGTCCATGATGCGGGCCCCGACCGCGGGGTAGACCCCCTCGGGCAGCACGAAGGTCTCGCCAAAGCGCGCGTTGAAGCGCGCGGCGACGTCGCGGGCCAGCTCGAGGTGCTGCCGCTGGTCGTCCCCGATCGGCACCCGCTCCGTCTGGTAGAGGAGGATGTCGGCCGCCATCAGGACGGGGTAGGTGAAGAGGGCGGAGGTGACGAAGTCCTGGCGGGCGGACTTCTCCTTGAACTGGGTCATCCGGCGCAGCTCGCCGAAGCTGGTGACCGCGCCGAGCAGCCAGGCCGCCTCGGGGTGGGCGGTGACGTGGCTCTGGGCGAAGACCGTGGAGCGCTCGGGGTCCATCCCGGTCGCGAAGAGCATCGCGGCCAGATCCAGCGTGCGCTCGCGGAGGTCCTCGGGGTCGTAGCCGACCGTGATCGAGTGGAGGTCGACGATGCAGAGGAACGTCTCGCCCGCCGCCTGCATGGCGGCGTACTGGCGGAACCCTCCGCTGTAGTTGCCGAGGTGCTTCGAGCCGGTCGGCTGGATCCCCGAGAAGATCCTCATCGGGACGATGATCGCAGAGCGTAACAGCCGGCGCAACCCGCCTGCGCCTTGACCGCCGCCGGCCCCCGGCGGTAGGCTGAGCGCATGTCCATGCGAGACAGATCGTCCCGCAAAGCATCGGTCGGCCTGTGGGCGACGCTGGGCGGACTCGTTCTCGCCTGCGCGCTGTTCGGCTGGCGGAGCCCGGCGTCAGGCGAGGACACCCAGGCGTTGCTCGACAAAGTCATCGCCGCCCACGGCGGCATGGAGGCGTGGGTCGCGCTGAAGGACCTGTCGTTCAGGCTGACCCTGGTGGCGCTCACCCCCCAAGGCGAGGTGACAGGAGCCCGGGCCAGCCTCTACCGGCTGAAGCGGCACGGCAAGGGCCGGGTGGAGACGGTGACCGGGGACGGGCTCCTGATCGAGGGGTACGACGGCGAGCGCCCGTGGGCGACGCTCAACGGCCGGCACCTCACCGAGCCCGACGCGCTCAAGCGGGCCCACTTCCAGGCGGTGAACTGGTGGTACTGGATGGGGATTCCCTTCAAGATGCGTGATCCGGGCGTGATCCTTCGCCAGAAGGAGCCGGCGACCTTCCAGGGAAAGCCGGTGCACGTGCTGGAGGTGACGTACGCGCTGGAGGGCCCGACCGACCGCTTCACCTACCACGTCGATCCCGAGACCTACCACATCGTCCTCGTCGAGACCGAGCTGAAGCCGGGGGTCTGGCCGGGGGTCGGGGGGAGCGGGCCGGGCTGGTCGACCTGGCAGGAGTATCGGACGGCGGGCCCCTTCGTCATGCACACCAAGCGGACCGTCTATGCCAATCGCCAGCTGACCGAGCGGCGGGCCATCGTCTTCTTCGGGGACTTCAAGTTCAACACCGGCCTGCCCGACAGCCTCTTCCGGGCGCCGTAGCTTCTTCGGAGGGGGCCTCGGCGGCCCCCTCCGAGACCTCCCCCAGGACCGTTGCGGCGGCAGAGCCGCCGCTCGAAGCGGACCACCAACCGGCGGCGGTCAGGCAATCCTCGGCGCGTTGGTCACTCCAGCAGGCACGTGGCCGCGGGCGAGCGGCATCCCTCAGGCCCGCCCGGGCGGGAGGTGGGCCGTGCGCCGGGCCTGGAGGGCGGGATCGGCGTAGGTCATGAGATCGGGCTGGGCGCGACCGAGCATGACCTGGATGTAGGCCGGCTCGAGGCCCACGTTCTCGAACCCGTGGATGACGCCGGCCGGGGCGGAGACGCAGTCCCACCGCCCCAGCACCGTCTCGGCCCGGTGCCCGTCGGCGTCGTCGAGGAACACCCGGACCTTCCCCTCCAGGACGAAGAAGGCTTCTTCGACCTCGTGGCTGTGCGGGGCATTGCCCTGGCCAGGCGGCACGAACATCACGCTGAGCGTGAAGTGTTCAGCCGTGATCGCCCCGGGGTCGCTCTTCCCGGAGGCGCCGGTGCCGATGTAGCGGTGCTGGGCGCGGCGGTAGCCCTCGACCCGGGCGTCGGCGAACGCGTCCCAGTCGGCCGCGCGGTCCACGAAGCGCGCCACCCGGGCGCGGAGCAGCGCTGCGAGCGTGGGGTTCGGAACGTCGGCTGCCGTCGTCATCGCCGCCCTCCTGTCGCCCTCAGCCGCCCCCGCCCAGCCAGGCGAAGAGGAGACCCGGCGGGAAGGGGATGGCCAGGACCCGCTCGAACAGGCCATACACGAACGCGTAGCTGGCGAGGCTCAGCGCGATGCTGATCGGCCAGCGCTCGCGGGCGCCGACCTTGAGATAGAGGAAGGCCGTCACCAGGGTGGCGCTGGAGAAGCCGACCAGCCAGATCGCCGCGAACATCCCGAGGATCCAGGCGCAGATCTCGGCGGTGCGCCGGGCCGCCACCCCCGGAGGCAGGTCCGGGCCCGTCTCGATCGCGTCCAGGGCCGCGCCGCTCCGCCGCCCGGCGGCGTCGCGGGCGAACTGGACGATCGCCAGGCCGAGCGACGGGATGACGATGGCCCACGGGAAGAGCCCGGCCCGCGGGCCGAAGTCCCGGCTCTGCCAGAGCGCCCACCCGAACAGGAGCACCAGGAAGAGGCTGAACACCGTCGCCCCGTCGAGCCGGAGGCCCCGGCGATCGCCGGCCGGAGTCACCGCCGGCGCCGCCATCGTGGCGCTCGCGCGCGTCCGCCGCCGGCGCTCGTTCCAGACCGGGACCACGAGGCCGACCAGGATGAGCGTGGTCAGGACGAGCACGCCTGGGCGGGCCAGCCAGGCCAGGCCGTAGTTGTCGGTGGACAGGAAGAGCTTGTTCTCGGCCAGCGGCCCCAGCACGAGCCCCAGCAGCAACGGCGGCCGCGGCCAGCCGAGCTGGGCCATCACCCAGCCGACCGCCCCGAAGACCAGCACGACCCCGAGATCCTCGAAGACGTTCTTCTCCGCGAAGGCGCCGACGTAGATCAGGGTCAGCAGGATCGGGGTGAGGAGCGTCCCCCGGATCTGGGTGATCCGGGCGAGCTGGCCCATGAACGAGAGGCACACCGCGACCGTGATGATGTTGGAGACGACGATGGTCCACACCATGGCGAACGTCACCGACAGGTGTCCCTTCGGCTCCGGCGTGAGCATCGCGGGCCCGGGGACCAGGCCCTGGATCAGGAAGGCGCCCATCAGGATCGCGGTGCCGACGCTGGCCGGCACGCCGAAGGCGACGGTCGTGACGAGGCTCCCGCCGAGGGTGGAGTTGTTGGCGGCGCCGGGCCCCAGAACGCCCTCGACCGCGCCCCGGCCGAACCGCTCCCGGTCGGGAGAGCTCTGGACGGCGTGGGCGTACGCCAGCCACTGGGTGGTGGCGGCGCCCATCCCGGGGATGATGGCAATGAAGGTGCCGACCGCGCTGCACCGGATGACGAGCCACCAGTGGACGAACGTGTCGCGGACGCCTTGCCAGACGCCGCCCAGCTTCCCGACGTCGAGCTTGGCGATGCTCGATCCCTGAATCGCCAGCTCGATCACCTCGGGGAGGGCGTAGAAGCCGATGGTGACCGGGACCAGCCCGATCCCGTCCCACAGGAAGAGCTGGCCGAACGTGTAGCGCTGGACGCTCGCCAGCGGGTCGAGGCCGATCGTCGCCAGCCACAGCCCGAGGCCGCCGGCCAGGAGCCCCTTCAACAGCGCCTCGCCGCTCAGCGCGGCCACGAAGGTGATGCCGAGCAGGGCCAGCATGAAGAACTCGGGGGAGCCGAAGGTGAGGACCAGCGGTCGCACGATCGGGATGGCCAGCCCGAGGACCAGGGCGCCGAAGACGGCGCCGAAGAGGGAGCTCATCATCGCGGCTCCCAGGGCCCGGCCGGCTTCGCCGTTCTTGGCCATGGCGTGGCCGTCGACGATGGTGGCGGCCGTGGTCGGCTCACCGGGGATGCCGAAGAGGATCGAGGTGATGTCGCCGGTCGTGTTGGTGACCGCGAACATCCCGAGCAGGAACGCGAAGGCCTCCACCGGCGTCATCCTGAAGACGAAGGGCAGCATGAGGGCCAGCGTGGTCGGCCCTCCCAGGCCCGGCAGGATCCCGACGGCGAAGCCGATGACGATACCGACCAGCATCAGGCCGAAGGTGGGCCAGGCGAAGACCTGGATCAGCCCGGCGAGGGAGGCCTGGGCGAACTCGACTATCGAAGGA
This sequence comes from Candidatus Methylomirabilota bacterium, assembly GCA_036005065.1. Classification (NCBI taxonomy): domain Bacteria; phylum Methylomirabilota (SeqCode); species Candidatus Methylomirabilota bacterium. Next base: position 5,395 of record DASYQW010000027.1, read on the forward strand.
TCTCCCGGAGCTTCGCCACGATCGCCGGGTCGAGCCGGAACAGCTCCTCGACGAGACCCGCGAGCTCCTCGCCGGGGATCGGGTCGACGTCGAGCTTGGCCTGCCGGGCGTCGGCCAGGAACTCCGGGTCGCGGACGGTCTCGAGGAAGGCCGCCCGCAGCGCCTGCACGCGATCCGGCGGCGTCCCGGGCGCGACCGCGTAGAGCCGGCTGATGGCGGAGGGCACGATGACGGCCGCCCGCACGAGCTGGCGCGCGTCCTCGGTCCGGGCCAGGTCGAGCGCCAGCGGGACCCGCGGCAACTCGGGGAGGGGCTTGGCGGTGGCCTGAAGCACGATGGCGATCTCGCCGGCATCCAGGGCCTTGCGCCAGGTCACCTTGACCGACTCCCACTGCCAGCAGCCGCCGGCGACCTCGCCGGACTCGGCGGCCAGCCGGATCTCGGCCGTCCCCTTGTAGCCCCGCACGAGCTGGATCGGCAGTCCGAGAGCCGCCTGGAGCACCCGGGCGGTATCGTGGGTCGTGTCGCCCGGCCCCACTCCACCGAGCTTCACCGGCGTCCGGGCCGCCATCCACTGCTCGACGGTCCCGATGCCGCTCGCTCGGGTCAGCGCGCACACCACGTTGTCCCGCACGGGAACGCCGAGCCAGACGAACTTTCGGGCGTCGAACTCGATGCCCTCCCGACCGAGCAGCTGGCCGACGAGCTGGTTGCCGTGGAAGTTGACGATGGTGAGTCCGTCGGGCCGGGCGGCTTTGTAGACGGTGTTGGCCGCGATCAGGCTGGCCGCCCCCGGCATGTTCTCGACGATGACCGCCGGCTTACCGGCGAGGTGCTTGCCCAGGTGGCGGGCGAGCGCGCGCGAGTAGGTGTCGAAGCCCCCGCCCGGCGTGAAGCCGACGACGATGCGGATCGTCCTGCCCTCGAAGGCGCGGGGCTGCGATTCCGCCGGGAGGACCGGGAGCGCCGCCAAGACCGCGACGGCGACCACCGAGCGCGTGGTGCATCGAGGAGCGCTCCGAGCAGCGGCTTCGCCGCCGCAACTTTGGGTTCGCGCACCTCGGACGGAGGGGCCCCAGCTCCGCGACGTCTTGCGGCGCGCCGTCTGGGGGGGTATCGGGGGGGTCTTCCGAGACTTCCCCGAAGAACTAATCATAGAGGATGCCCTTCAGCCGGGCGATCAGGGCGGGCTCGAGCTTGAACAGCCGCTCGATGACGCGCTCCATCTCTTCCCCGGTCACGGGCTCGATCTCGAGCTTGGCCTGCTCCGCCTCGGCGAGGAACACCGGGTCGCGAAGGGTGTCCAGGAACGCCTTGCGCACGGTCTGGACCCGGGCCTTCGGCGTCCCCGGCGGCAGGGTGAGCGACCGGACGATCGCGCTGTCGGCGTGGATCGCCACCTCCAGGAGGCGGCGCGCCTCGTCCGTCTTGGCCCGGTCGATCGCCAGCGGGACGCCGGCTAGCTCGGCGTGGCTCCGCGGAGCGAGTTGGAGGAGGACCACCACCTCGCCGGCCTCCAGCGCCTTCCGCCAGGTCGCGCGGATGGAGCCCCAGTTGAAGCAGGTGCCGGCCAGCTCCCCCGCCTCCGCGGCGAGGCGGATGTCGGCGGTGCCCTTGTAGCCGCTCACGAGCTGGATGGGCAGCCCCAGCGCGGCCTTGATCGCCCGCGTGGCGTTGTCCGGGGTGCTGGAGCCGGGGGCGACGCCGCCCATCTTGACCGGCGCCGGCGCCGCGATCCACCTCTCCAGGCTCGTGATCCCGCTGGCCTTGGTCATCGCGCAGACCACGTGGTCAGGCGCGGGGGCGCCGATGAACTCGAACTTCCGCGCGTCGAACTCGATGCCTTTCTGCCCCAGCACCTGGCCCAGAAAGAGGCCACCGATGAAGTGCCCGATCGTCAGGCCGTCCGGCTTGGCCACCTTGTAGAGGTGGTTGGCGGCGATCAGGCTGCCGGCGCCCGGCATGTTCTCGACGATGATCGTCGGGTTGCCCGGGAGGTGCCGGCCCAGGTGTCGCCCCAGCGTGCGGGCGAACGTGTCGAAGCCGCCCCCCGCCGAGAATCCCACCACGATGCGGACGGTCTTGCCGCGGTAGAAGTCGTCCTGGGCAGGGGCCGAGCACGGGGTGACCGCGAGGGTGATTCCCAGGAGCCAGAGCCAGCGCCTCCGGTTCATGCGCTTCCTCCTTTGGCGGCCACGATCGCCCGCCGGACCCGCTCGGGCGTGAGCGGGAGGTCGGTGATCCGGACGCCCACCGCCCGCGCGACCGCGTTGGCGATGGCCGGGGCGGTCGGCAGCAACCCGCTCTCGCCGATCCCCTTGGCCCCGTACGGCCCCGGCCCGTCGCCGTTCTCCACCAGGATGCTCTCGTACTCATCCGGCACGTCGCCCATCCCCGGGACCCGGTAGTCGATCAGCGACGGGTTCACGAGCTGGCCGCCGTCGTAGACCATCTGCTCGAAGAAGGTGTGGCCGATCCCCATCATCGCGCCCCCCTCCTCCTGGGCGTGGCACTCGCGGGGGTTGATGGCGCGGCCGATGTCGGCCACCGAGACGTACCGGAGCACCCGCACCAGGCCCGTCTCCGCGTCGACCTCGACCTCGGCGGCCGCCATCCCGACCTCCCAGAACGGGGCCTCGCCGCCGAGCGGGGCGTGCCCGCGCTCGCCCCGGTAGGTCCCGCGGCCGATCAGCTCGCCGCCGCCGCCGAAGTGGGCGGCCAGGGCCTGCGAATAGGTGAGCTCCCCGCCTGGCCCGACGATCCGCCCGTCGCGGAGCGTCACCGCCGCCCGCTCGCCGCCGAGCCGGCGGGCGGCGATGGCGCCGAGCTGATCGCGCACGTCCCTCGCCGCCGCCTGGACCGCGAGGCCCATCAGCGTCGTCGACCGGCTCGCGCTGGTCGCCTGGTCGTAGGGCCCCATCCCCGCCTCGGGCCGGGCCACGGTGACGCGCGCCAGAGGCAGGGCCAGCTCCTCGGCCACGATCTGGGAGAGCACGGTGCGGACGCCCTGGCCGCACTCCACGGTCCCGGTGAGGAGCGTCGCGCTCCCGTCGGCGTGGAGCCGCACCATCGCGCTCGAGACGGACGGGGCCAGCGGCGCCTTGATGGTGCAGGCGAGCCCCTTCCCGCGGCCGGGCGCCCGGGGCGGCTCGGACCAGCCGACGGCGGCGGCCGCCTGCCGGAGGCCGCCGGCGAGATCGCAGTCGATCGGCAGGTCCCCCTCGATGAACGTCTCGCCCCGCCGGAGGAGATTCCGGAGGCGCAGCTCGAGCGGGTCCATCCCGAGCCGCTCGGCGATCACGTCCATCTGCGACTCGTAGGCCCAGGCGAGCTGAGGAACGCCGTAGCCCCGGAAGGCCACGCTCACCACCGTGTTGGTGTACACGCCGTACGCGTCGATCCGGACGTGGGGGATGCGGTAGGGGCCGGCCGCGGTATAGGCAGACTTCTGGACCACCCGCGGGCCCACGTCGGCGTAGGCGCCGAGCTGGTAGTGGATCTCGGCCTCGCGCGCGAGGAGGGTGCCGTCGCGGCGGACGCCGGTCCGGAGCCGGTATCGAACGGCAGCCCGCCGCACCGAGAGGAAGGCCTCCTCGGCGGTGAGGGCCAGGCGTACCGTCCGCCCGACGGCCGCCGCCAGCGCGATCACCAGCGGCTCGATCTTGGTGTAGGACTTGTTGCCGTACGCCGCGCCCAGGTACGGCACGATCACGGTGAGCCGCGCCAGAGGCACGCCGAACATCTCGGCCAGCTCCTTCCGGACCGGGAAGGGGTGCTGGGTCGACGCCCACACCGTGATGCCCTGGCGGTCCACGCGCGCGATCGCGCAATGGGGCTCGAGCGATACATGATGGGCCATCGGGAAGGTGTAGGTCTGCTCCACGACCAGCTCGGCCTCGGCGAGGGCTCCGCTCGGGTCCCCCCGCGCGTAGCGGTAGTGGTGGCAGACGTTGGTGCCGGGGATGGGCCGGAGCGCCCCGAGATCCCGGAAGTGCCCGGCCGGGCGCGGCCGCTCGTGGAGGAGGGGCGCGCCCGGGGCCAGCGCCGCCTCCAGCGTGGCGACGACGGGCAGCTCGGCGTAGTCGACGCCGATCCGCGCGAGCGCCGCCTCGGCGTGGGCCGGGGTGTCGGCGATGACGGCCGCGACCGGCTCCCCGGCGTACCGGATCACGCCGTCGGCGAGGAGCGGCTGGTCCTTGAACGCGGGGCCGTAGTAGAGATCGCGGACGGGCAGGTCGGAGGCGGTCAGGACCGCGACGACACCGGGCGCCCCCGCGGCCCGCGTCGTGTCGACGCCCAGGATCCGCGCGTGAGGGACGGGACTCCGCCAGAGCCGGGCGTGGAGCATCCCGGGGACGACCACGTCGGTGATGAAGCGGGCGCGCCCCGTCGCCTTCTCGGGGGTGTCGACGCGGGGCGCGGGCGTCCCGACGATGCCGGCGGTCACGACGCCGACGCCTTGGGTCTGGCGTCCTGCAGCGCGCGCCAGACCCGCTCCGGGGTCATCGGCACCTCGCGGAGTCGCACGCCCGTCGCGCGAGCGATCGCGTTGCCGATGGCCGGGGCCGCGCAGAACGTCCCGCTCTCCCCGACGCCCTTCGAGCCGAAGGGACCGGGGCCGTCGGCGTTCTCGATCAGGAGGGTGTCGAAGCGGTCGGGCAGGTCGAGGAAGGTCGGCAGCCGGTAGTCGATCAGGCCCGGGTTGAGGAGCTGGCCGGCCTCGCTCGCGCGCGCCTCGAACAGCGCGGGGCCGAGCCCTTGCAGCGCGGCGCCCTCGTCCTGGCCCGCGCACTCGCGCGGATTGATCGCGGTTCCCACGTCGGCCGCCGACACGTACTTGTGGATCCGGACCGCGCCGGTGTCCGGGTCGACCTCGACCTCGGCGGCGCCCATGCCCGTCTCCCAGAACACGGTGGCACCGCCCAGGCTCCCCGACCACGCGCCGGGGACGAACGTGCCGACCCCGGTCACCTCGCCGCCCACCAGGCCGAAGTGGCCTCGCACCACCTCGGCCACCGAGAGGGCACGGTCGCCGTGGACGACCCGCCCGCCACGAAGGTCGAGGGCCGCCGGGTCGGTTCCGAGGAGGTCGGCGGCCAGTCGGAGGAGCTGCTCGCGCGCGTCGCGCGCGGCCGCCTGGACGGCCAGCCCCATCACCGTCGTCGAGCGGCTCGCGCTCGTGCCGTGGTCGTAGGGGGTGAGCGCGGTGTCGGGCGCGACGGCGACGACGGTCTCGAAGGGGACCCCGAGCGTCTCGGCCGCGATCTGGGCCAGCACCGTCCGCGCGCCCTGTCCGACCTCGACCGTCCCGGCGAAGAGGCTCACGCTCCCGTCGGCATGGACGCGCACGACCGCCATCGACACCGTGTGGGTGCCGCCGCCGTCCTTCATCGCGCAGGCCAGCCCCTGGCCGCGCCCGGGGGCGTCCGGGACGCCCCAACCCACGGCGCGCGCCACCGCTCCCAGCCCTTCGGCCAGGTCGCCGTCCATCGGCGTGTCGCCCGCGACGTACTCCTCACCCCGCTTGAGGAGGTTCCGCAGCCGCAGGGCGAGCGGGTCGAGGCCGAGCCGCTCGGCGATTCCGTCGAGCTGCGACTCCGAGGCCCAGGTGACCTGGGGGACGCCGTAGCCGCGATAGGCGCCGGCGGGAACGTTGTGGGTGTAGACGCACCGGGCGTCGATGCGGAGGTGGGGAATGCGATACGGCCCGGGTGCCCGGTAGCCGGCCTTGGTCGCCACCCGCGGGCCGATGTCGGCGTAGGCGCCGGTGTCGAGGACGACGTCGCACTCGCGGGCCAGGAGCGTCCCGTCGCGTCGGATCGCGGTCTTGAGCCGCACGGTCACCGCGTGGCGCGTGATGGTCCGGGCGCTCTCCTCGAGGGAGAGCGCGAGCCGGACGGGCCGGCGCACCCGGGCGGCCAGCGCGGCGGCGATCGGCTCGATCTTGGTGTAGCACTTCCCGCCGAAGGCGCCCCCGATCAGCGGGACGATCACCTGGACGCGGGCCAGGGGGACGTCGAAGATCTCGGCCAGCTCGCGGCGGACCGGGAAGGGATGCTGGGTCCCGGTCCAGACCGTGAAGCTCCCGTCCGCCTCGACCCGAGCGATCACACAGTGGGGCTCGAGCGCGTGATGGGAGAGGGCGGGGTAGTGGTAGGCGTCGTCCACCACGAGGTCGGCTTCGGCGAAGGCGGCCGCCAGGTCACCACGCTCGGCGTGCCAGTGGTGGCAGACGTTGGTCCCGGCGATGGGACGCAGCCCGGAGAGGTCGCGGAAGTGGCCGGCGGGGTCGAGCGCCCCATGGATCAGCGGCGCGTCCGGCGCCAGGGCCGCCTCCGCGGTCGTCACCGCCTGAAGCTCCTCGAAGCGCACGTCGAGGAGCGGCAGCGCCGCCTCGGCGTGGGCCGGGGTATCGGCGACGACCGCGACGACGGGCTCGCCCGCGTAGCGGACGACCCCGTCGGCGAGGATCGGCTGGTCCTTGTAGGCCGGGCCGTAACAGAGGCGCCGCACCGGCAGATCGGCGGCCGTGCAGACCGCCAGGACGCCCGGCGCCGCCGCCGCGCGCTCCACGCCCACGCCGTGGAGGCGCGCGTGGGGCACCGGGCTCCGCCAGAGGCGCGCGTGGACCATCTCCGGCAGCGCCAGGTCGGTGACGTAGCGCGCCGCGCCGGTCACCTTCTCCCGGGCGTCCAGGCGCGGGACCGAGCGGCCGACGACCGCCAGCGTCTCAGGCGCCACGCCCGGTCTCGGCTCCGGGTGCCAGTCGCCGGGAGGCGGCCAGGATCGCCTCCAGGATCGACTTGTAGCCGGTGCAGCGGCAGATGTTGCCGCGCATGTAGTGCTTGACCTCGTCCGGCGTCGGCGTGGGGTTCTCCTGGAGCAGGGCGACGGTCGCCATGATCATGCCGGGTGTGCAGAAGCCGCACTGGAGCGCGCCGTGCTCGACGAACGCCTCCTGCACCGGGTGGAGGTCGTCGCCCTCGGCCAGGCCTTCGATGGTGCGGAGGCGCCGGCCCCGCGCCTCGAAGGCCAGGAGCGTGCAGGCGCTCACGGGCTCCTCGTCGAGGAGCACGGTGCAGGCGCCGCACACCTGGACGTCGCACGACTTCTTCGTGCCGAGGAGACCCAGGCGATCGCGGAGGCACTCGAGCAGCGTTTCCCAGGGCGGCACGGTCAGCTCGTGCCGTTCGCCGTTCACCGTCACCGCGACCGCGACGTCGCTCACGATGGCTCCCGGACCCCGAGACTGGCCAGGGCCTGGCGGAAGGCTCGCCGCAGCAGGACGGCGACCAGGTGCTCCTTGTACTCCGCCGAGCCGTGGAGGTCCGTCACGGCGTCGGCCGCCCGGGCCGCCAGGCGCCCGGCCTCCTCGAGGGCGGCCGGGCTCTCGGCGATCGCCTTCTCTCGCAGCACGGCCTCGGCCTCCCGCATCCGGCGAGGGACGGGGCCGACCGAGCCCACGGCGACGCGGGCGTCGGCGAAGTGCCCGTCGGCGACGGTGACGGCGACGGCCACCCCCACCGAGGGGCGCTCGAGGAAGCCGAACTTGAGGTACGCCGCCGCCGAGCGAGGCGGCAGCGGCGGCACCGCGATCTCCGTCAACAGCTCGTCCCCCTCCAGGCACGTCTCGAAGGGCCCGACGAAGAGCGCCTCGAGCGGGAGCGTGCGGGCGCGGCCGGCCCGCTCGAGCCTGACCGTCGCGTCGAAGACCTGGAGCAACGCTCCGGGGTCGGCGTGGGGCTCGGCGAAGCAGAGGTTCCCGCCGAGCGTGCCCACCGTACGCACCCGCACGTTGGCCACGTCCGCCTCCATCCGGGCCAGGGCCGTGAAGTGCTCGCGGACCACCGGGTCCCGCTCGACCGCACGGTGGGTCGCGGCCGCGCCGATCCGGAGCGTCCCGTCGCCGTCCCGGCGGAGGCCGCCCAGGCCGGGGATGGTCTTCACGTTCACCAGGTAGTCGTAGTGGACGAGCCCCTCCTTCATGGCCAGGAGCAGCTCGGTGCCGCCCGCGTAGAGCCGGGCCGCCTCCCCGTGGCGCGCGAGCAGCGCCGAGGCCTCGCCGACCGAGGCGGGCTCCGCCAGCTCGAACGGCCTCAGCATCGCTCGAGCTGGGCCCGCACCGCGTCGGCGAAGCGGTCGACGATCTCGCCGCCCTTGCGGACGATGACGCCGTGGCCGAGCGTCCCGAGCTTCCCGAACACGACGATGTCGGCCGCCAGCCGGAGCCCGGTCCCGCCCTCGGCCGGCGCCAGCGTCACGTCGAGGTCCACCTTGACGAGCCCATCCACGCTGGCGTCGCGACCGCCGGCACGGGCGCGGAGGTGCTCGGGGGACTGCGCCTCGAGCACCTCGATCTCGAGGGGGACGTGCAGCTTGAACGGCCCGACTCGCTCGGCCACGACGGCGGCGTAGCGCTTGCCGTCCTCGAGGGCCCGCACCTCCCGGGCTCCCGGGATGCACGTCGCCAGCCGCGGCACGTCCCAGAGAAAGGCCCACACCGCCTCCCGCGGCGCCGCGATCCGGATCTCGCGCTCGATTCTCACCGCGCCGGGTCCCCTGCCAGTATCGGCGCCGGACGGAAGACGAGCGACTTGATCACGACCGGCACGATGCCCGAGACGGGCAGGGGGTCGCCCACGTCGATGTAGTCGAAGCCGGTGAGATCCAGCTCGTCCACGGTGACGACGTCGGGGCCGGCCCCCAGCTCCTCGACCAGGAGCCGCCCCACCAGGCGCGCGATGTCGCGGTCGAAGGCGAGGACGATCGGAGCCGTCCGGTGGCCGAGTGCCGTCAGGACGCCGTCGGCGAGGGCCCGCAGCTCCTCGTAGCTGGCGCCGAACTCCCACCGGATGGCGAGCGCGATCGGACCCCCGGAAAGCTCCGCCTCGTGGCCGTCGATCGCCGCCCGCACCGCGCGGGCGACGCGGGGCGCGGCCAGCGGCTCGTCGAGGCGCACGGGGAAGACGGGCAGGTTGCGCAGGGTCAGGCGGCCCGCTCCCGGGTGGAAGATCGTGCTGCCGCTGACCTGCACGGTGTACTGCGCCGCCCCGATCACGGTGGCGCGGATCCCCTCCTCGGGCTCGATGAGGCGGGCGCCGAGCGGGTGCCCGTCCAGCCGGCGCCGGATCGCCGCGCCGAGCGCCAGGCCGAGGTCGCCGAAGCTCGCGCGCTCGCGGCCGTAGACGTACTCGGCGACGCCCCCGGAGAACATCAGCGCGACCATCCCATCGGGGCCCGCCAGCGGCTCGGTGTGCATGAGGCGCCGGCTGAGCGGCGACAAGGGCCGGCGCTCGACCACCTCGAAGAGACACTCGACCATCCGGTCCACCATCGCCCGCGCGAGCGCGTCGTCGAAGCGGTCGCCGGGGGCGAGCCCGCGTCCCACCGCCTCGGCCAGCCAGGCGCCGGCCTCCTCCAGCCGGGTGAGGCGGCCGGCCTCGAAGGCAACCAGTCGGCCGCCGACGTTGATGACGGCGGTGTCCACGACCTCGCCGTCGCGGCAGACGGCCAGCTTGGTCGTCCCGCCGCCGAGGTCGACGTTGAGCACCGGCCCGGCGTGACGGGAGCGGGCCACGGCCCCGGAGCCGTGGGCGGCCATGATGGCCTCGAGCCGGGGGCCGGCGGCCGCGCAGACGAATCGCCCGCCGTCCCGGGCGAAGAGCCCGAGGACCGTCTCGGCGTTCGCCTTCTTCGCCGCCTCGCCGGTGACGATCACGGCTCCGGTGTCGACGGCCTCTCGAGCGAAGCCCGCGCGCTGATAGGTCTCGTCGATGAAGGCGCCCAGGCGCTCGGCGTCGATGGTGGCGGAGTCCCGGTAGGGCGTCAGCAGGATCGGTGACTGGTGGACGATCTCGCGCGCGACGACCCGGTACCGGCTCGACAGGGACAGGCTCATCCGCCGGAGGACCAGCCGGGAGAACGTGAGGTGCGAGGTCGAGGAGCCGATGTCGATGCCGACGCTCTTGAGCTCGATCCGCTCCACGGCCCAGGCGGGGTCCGCCTCGTCCGGCAGGCCGTGGGGATCGCCCTCGTGGTCCTCGTGCTCGTGCGGGTAGGGGAAGTCGTGCATCAGCGCCGGGTCACGGCTGGCATGCGGCTTCGGGCGCCCGCCTTGGCCAGCTCGGCCTCGAACAGCTCCCGGACGGCGGGGTCCTCGTCCTCGTACTCGATCTGGTTCCCGCCGCTCGCCCGGTTCTCGGCCAGGCGGTCGTGCTTGTCGTCGAGCTTGTGCTTGACACTGCCCCAGCGGATGGCCAGGTAGCGCGCCGGGGTCGGACCGGCGTTGAAGTGCTGGTGCCACCAGTAGTCGGGCGGCACGAAGACGCTCCCGTCGTGCCAGTCCACTTTGGTCCAGGGCTGGCCGTCGGGCCAGAGCAGGGAGTAGCCCTGGCCGGACAGGATGATGACGTTGGCGCCCGGCCCGTGGCGGTGCGCCTTCTTGTAGGTCCCGACCGGGAACTCGGAGATGTGGGCGATGAGGGTGTTGTTGGCCAGCTCGAACATGATGTTGCTGCCGCCCGCGCCCCGCTCCTTCCAGTCGATGAGCTGGAAGGTGTTGACGTCGGGGATGAAGTTCGCCTCCCAGATCCGGCTGGCCAGAAACGTGCCCTTGCCGCTGAAGGCATCCGGCTCGCCGGTGAACCGGTCGCGGAAGACGAACGGGTTGTCGAAGATGAAGTCGTGGTTGTGGAAGAGGTTCATCACCAGCGGCGCGCTGGTCACCGCGTAGTAGCGGGCCGGCTGGGTCCCGGAGGCGTTGAAGTGCTGGTGGAAGGCATTGAGCGGGATGGCGAACAGGCTCCCGGCCTGCCACTCGAAGGTGAGCCGGGGCCCACCCTCGAGCCAGACCGAGGTGGCGCCGCGGCCGGTGAGGACGTAGATGACCTCCTCGTAGAGGTGGCGCTGGGGGGCGAGCTTGCCGCCGGGCGGGATCTCGCAGACGTAGGCGGCGTTGGTTCCCCCCGTCCCTTCCATGTCGATGAACGCCCCCTGGCCGCCCTTGCGAGCCCAGGGCCGGAGCTCCACGCCGCGGAGGTCTTCCACGTAGAAGCCGCGGACGACCGGGAGGCCTTCCGCCTCCTGCCATTGCTGGTAGGTGGTACGCATCGTGCCGGGGCTGTTGGAGATCGACATCAGGCGCTCCTCCGTTGTTCGATGGCCGGCGCCTCATGATAGACTGGCGGCCCGAAGCCAGACAAGGGGACCCGCGACCATGACCCGACTCCGCCTCACCCTCGCGTGCTGCGACTACGACCGGACGCTGGCGCTCCGGACGGGCGCCGTTCGACCCCAGGGCGTCGAGCTGAACGTGCTCACGCTGTCCCCCGAGGAGACCTTCTATCGCATGGGACGATTCCGCGAGTTCGACGTCGCGGAGTTCTCGCTCTCCACCTACACCGTGCTCCGGGGCCGCGGCGAGCCGATCGTCGCCATTCCCGCCTTCCCATCCCAGATGTTCCGCCACGGCGCCATCTTCGTGCGCGGCGACGCCGGCATCCGGGAGCCCGGGGACCTCCGCGGCAAGCGCGTGGGGGTGCCGAAGTACCACATGACGGCGGCGGTGTGGGTCCGCGGGATTCTCGAAGACGAGTACGGCGTGGCGCCGAAGGACCTCGTGTGGTTCGAGGGCGGGGAGGGCGCGAAGGTCAAGGAGGTGGACGTGACGCTGCCGGGGGAGATCCGGCGGCAGGCGGTACCCGCCGACCGGAACCTCGGCGACATGGTGGCGGCGGGGGAACTGGACGCCTTCATCGGAGCCCGCCGGCCGGCGACCTTCGGCGGGGACGCCGGGCGCGTCCGCCGGCTGTTCCCGGACTTCCGGCGCGCGGAGCGGGCCTACTACGAGAAGACGGGCATCTTCCCCATCATGCACACGGTCGTGGTGCGCGAGGAGCTGGCCCGGGAGCACCCGTGGCTGCCGCGCAGCCTCTACGACGCGTTCATCGAGGCGAAGCGGCTCGCCTATGGACGGCTCGAGCAGTCGTTCGGGCTTCCCTATGCCCTGCCGTGGGTCCTGGCCGAGGCCGAGGAGACGCGGGCCCTCATGGGTGACGACCCCTTTCCCTACGGCGTCGCCCGCACCCGCAAGGCCCTGGGGGTCCTGGCCGGCTACACCCACCGCCAGGGTCTCGCCCCGCGCCGCCTCGCGATCGAGGAGATGTTCTGGGAGTCGACGCTGGACACGTAGGTCATTTCGGGGAGGTCTCGGGGACCCCCCCGATGCCCCCCCTCGGTTGCGGCGGCACAGCCGCCGCTCGGAGCGCTGCTCGCCGCATCGCGCGCTCGGGGCGAGCTGCCGGGTTACTGCGACACAGTCCCAGGTCTTCAAATCGGGTAGCGCCTGGTTAACCCGACAGGCACATAGGCCGGCCCGAGCCGCGGCTCAGAGCCCCGGCGGCCGGCCGGGGAGATGGCACATGGCGGAGCTGACCCTGGCCGTTCTGCATCCCGGTGAGATGGGTGCCGCGGTGGCGGCGTGCGCCCGGTCCCGCGGCGCGCGCGTGGTGTGGGCGTCGGAGGCGCGCAGCGCGGCGACGCACGCGCGGGCGACCGCCGCCGGGCTCAGGGACCTCGGGACGCTCGGCGCCCTCGTCGAGGCGAGCGACGTCGTGCTCGCGGTCTGCCCGCCGCACGGCGCCCTGGACCTCGCCCGCGCGGTGGCCGGGCACCGGTTCCGGGGCATCTACGTGGACGCCAACGCGGTGTCGCCGGACACCGCCCGGCAGATCGGGGTGATCGTCGAGGCCGGCGGCGCGACCTTCGTGGATGGCGGCATCGTCGGGCCGCCTCCGGGAGCCGGCGCCAGCACGCGCCTCTACCTCTCCGGCAAGGACGCCGAGCGCATCGCCACGGCATTCGCGGGCAGCCACCTCCACACGGTCGTGCTCGATGGCCCCGTCGGGGCCGCCTCGGCCCTGAAGGTGTGCTACGCGGCCTGGACGAAGGGTGCGAACGCGCTCGTCGCGGCCATTCGCGCGCTGGCCGCGCGCGAGGCTGTCGATCGCATCCTGGCCGACGAGTGGCAGCTCTCGCAGCCGGACCTGCTGAAGCGATCGGAAGGGGTGCGGCCGAGCGCGCGGAAGGCGTGGCGATGGATCGCCGAGATGGAGGAGATCGCGGCGGCGTTCGCCAGCGCCGGGTTACCCGACGGCTTTCACCGGGCGGCTGCGCAGGTCTACCGGCGGCTCGAGCCGTACAAGGACGCCGCCTCGCCGCCGACGCTCGAGGCGATCACGCGGTCACTCCTCCTGGACGCGGCCCCGGAGGGGGCCGCCGACGCCCCCTCCGAAAATAGCCCCCGCTAGGAGTTCGAGATAACCACGCACCGCCGGTTACCCTACCGAGCCGGGATGGTGTTCCACTCCGAGCGCGGGCTTCGCCCGCGCAACCTCAGTCCTGGGGGAGGTCTCGGAGGGGCCGCCGAGGCCCCCTCCGACACGAATAGGCGCCATGGGGGGTCTTCCGAGACCCCCCCGAAATGACCTAGGCCGGGGTCGGAGCCGCGGCACCGCGCGGGCGATGATGCCGCGCCCGCTCGTCGAGCAGGGTGCGAAGCTTCGAGCGCTGGTCCGGCGTGAGCTGGGCCTTGGCGGCCTCGGTCGCCCGGATCCGGGCGAGGCGGAACTCGGTGCGCATCCGCTCGATGTCGCGAAGCTTCGGCTCGACCTGCGCCAGGTCGACGGGCTCGGCCCGACGGAGGGCCGCCAGCTCCAGCTCGGCCACCCGGAGATCGGCGCCCCGGCGAATGAGATCGCGAGTCGCGTCGAGCCGCAGCTGCTCCAGACGCTCGACCTGCTGGGTGGACAGAGCCAGCTCGGCGCGATGCCGCAGCAGGAAACTGACCGGGCCGATGCGTCCCCGGTGCGGCCTCCACATACCCCGGTGCTGGCCGTGAGCGGCTGGCGCGGAGGGTGGGGACACCTCGGCGGTGGCGGCGATGTCGGGCACCGGCGCGGCGGCGGCCGGCGCCGAGGTCGCCAGCGAGGCGAGTGCAGCCAGTGCGACAGCGTGACGGGTGGCCATGGGCGTATCCTCCCGGGCTTTCAGGCTAGGCACGCGAATTCGCGTGCCGACCTCTCAGACGCCCCGCGGGCTCGGCCTATTCGCCGTCCGGCCGACCGGCGCCACCGCGCCGCCCGCCGATCAGCTCGGGGCTCGTAAGGCGCGCCACACGCGCTCGGGCGTCAGCGGCAGGTCCCGGATGCGGACGCCGGTCGCGGCGGCCACCGCGTTGGCGATGGCCGGCGCCACCGGGATGATGCTCCCCTCGGCCACGCCCTTGGCGCCATGGGGTCCGGGCCCGCCGCCTCCCTCCAGGATCACCGCCTCGAAGATCTCCGGCAGGTCCGGGAACAGCGGCACCCGGTAGTCGACCAGGCTCGCGTTCACGAGCTGACCGTCCTGGTACACCAGCGCCTCGAAGAGCGTCGGCCCCAGCCCCATCATCGCGCCCCCCAGATCCTGCCCCTCGACCCCGGCCGGGTTGATGGCCCGGCCGGGGTCGCACAGCGTCACGTACCGGTCTATCGTGACGACCCCCGTTTCCCGGTCCACCGAGACGACGGCGGCGCCGAGCCCGACCTCCCAGAAGCTCGTGGTGGCGCCGAGCGTGCTGCGCTCGGCGGCCGGGCGGTAGTAGCCGTGGCCGATCAGCTCGCCGCCGGCGTCCCGGAAGAAGCGCTGGATGACTTCGCCGAGGCCCAGGCGCCGGCCATCCGCGACCACGCCGCCGTCCTCGAGCCGGCAGGCCTCGGGCGGCACGGCGAGGGCCTCGGCGGCGATCGCGCGGACCTGCCCGGCCACGGACCGGGCGGCCTCCTGGACGGCGTGACCGAGAAGCGTGGTGGCCCGGCTGGCGTTCGTGCGCTGGTCGAAGGGCGTGAGCGCGGTGTCGGGCGCGGGGACCGCGACCCGCGATGGCTCGAGCCCCAGCTCGGCCGCGGCGATCTGGGCCAGCACGGTGCGGACGCCCTGGCCGATCTCGACCGAGCTGGCCAGCACGGTAGCGCTCGCGTCCCGATGCAGCCGCACGATCGCGGTCGACGAGGTCCGGGTGCCGCCGCCGTCCTTCAGCGCGCAGGCGACGCCGACGCCCGCGCCCTCCGCGCGGGCCCGGGCCCAGCCGACCTGGTCGGCCAGCCTGGCGAGGGCGGCTCCGAGGTCGCTGTCGACAGGCCGGTCGCCCGGGGCGTATTCCTCGCCCCGCTCGAGGAGGTTCCGGAGCCGGAAGGCCACCGGATCCAAACCGAGCGCCGCGGCGATCGTGTCCATCTGCGACTCGTATGCCCAGCACACCTGCGAGGTGCCGAAGCCTCGATAGGCGCCGGCCGGGACGGTGTTGGTGAAGACCGCGTAGGCGTGCACCTCGACGTGGGGGATGCGATACGGCCCGATCACCCGATAGCCGGCCTTCTTGGCGACGCGCGGGCCCTGGTCGGAATAGGCGCCGGTGTCGAGGTGGATCTCCGCGCGGCGGCCCACGAGCGTGCCGTCGCGGCGCACGGCGGTCCGGATCCGCACCCGACCGCCGTGACGGCAGAGCGTCCGCGCCGTCTCTTCGGCCGAGAAGAGGACGCGCACGGGCCTACGGGCCTTCCGGCTGAGCACCGCCGCCAGCGGCGCCGCCCCCATGAGCTCCCGGCAGCCGAACCCGCCGCCGACGTACGGCACGACGACCCGCACCCGGCTCTGCGGGAGGCCGAACATCTCGGCGAGCATCTGCCGGGTGGCGAACGGATACTGGGTGCCCGCCCACACGGTCAGCTCGCCACCCTGATGGTGAGCGATGGCGCCATGAGGCTCGAGCGGGTGGTGGTGGACCCCCGGGAGCGTGAACGTGTCGTCGAAGACGAGGTCGGCGTCGCGGAAGGCCGCCTCCGGATCCCCGCGCCGGTAGGCGAAGTGGTGGCAGATGTTGCGCGTGAGGTCGGGCGCGACGTCCTGCACGTCCGGGAAGAGCGTCGAGCGGGACCGCGGCTCCTGCAGGACCGGCGCGCCGGGCGCCAGCGCCTCGTCCACGCTGCCGACGGCTGGGAGCGGATCCCAGCGGACGACGATCCGTCGCACCGCCTCGGCCGCGGTACGCTCGTCGGCCGCCGCCACCGCCGCGACCGGCTCGCCGGCGAAGCGGGCGCGCTCGATGGCGAGGACGGGCTGGTCGCGCACCGCGTGGCCGTAGTAGGGATCGAGGTCCGCCAGGTCGGCGGCGGTGACGATCGCGATCACGCCGGGGAGCGCGTCGGCCTCCCGCGTGTCGATGTCGAGGATCCGCGCGTGCGGGTACGGGCTGCGGAGGATCTTTCCGTCCACCATCCCGGGGACGTGGAGGTCCGCGGTATACCGCGCCCGCCCGGTGACCTTCTCACGGGCGTCCTGTCGCTCGGCGGACCGGCCGATGACCGGGTCGGTCACGCGCGTCCCCCTGCCATGATCGCGGCGGCGAAGCGGCGTAGCGTCGTCGCGCGATCTCCACCACCGACGCCGTACGGGACGATCGCGAGCTGGTGGATGCCGCTCCCGTCCAGGCGCTTCACCGCCGCGCGGCACTCGGCCGGCGTGCCGGCGATGGCGAACCGGTCGACCAGCCAGTCGGGGACGACCCGGGCCTGGCTCGCGCCGCGGTCCATGTGCGCATAATAGTCGTAGGTACGCCGGATCTCGCGGGCGACCTCGCGCTCCCCCGCGTCGAGGGCAAAGGGCAGCGGCCGGTTCAGCGCCCGAGCGACGTGGGCCTTCACGGCCTCCCGGGCGCCGTCGTCGGCGACCGCACAGGGGACCCAGAGGACGAGGTCGAGTCGGTCCGGATCGCGCCCCGCCCCCCGGGCCCCGACCCGGATCACGTCCAGCGCCCGCCGGACCCGATCGAGCTCGACCCCCACGAGGACGATCACGCCGTCGGCCACGCGGCCGGCTAGCTCGAGCATCTTCGGCCCGCTGGCGGCGACGTAGATCGGTACGCCGTCGCCAGTCGCGTGCTTGAGTCGGATCGTTCCGCTTTCGAGGGCGACGTCCCGCCCGGCGAGGAGCTCCCGGATCCGCTGGACGCCCAGCTCGAACGTGGCCAGGCGGGCCGGTTTCCGGCCCAGGGTCTCGACGGCGCTGTCCCCGAGGCCGACCCCCAGGACGAGACGCCGCGGGAACGCCTCCTGGAGCGTGGCGAACGCGCTGGCGGCGACGGAGAGATCACGCGTGACGAGGTTGGTCACGCCGGTGCCGAGGACGATCCGGGTGGTGGCCAGGGTGGCCGCGGTGAGGTTCACGTAGGCCTCGCGCCAGATCAACTGGGAGTCGCCGACCCAGACGTGGCCGAATCCGAGATCCTCGGCGAGCCGGGCCAGGCCGACCGTGGTCAAGAGGGGCTCGGTCGGGAAGAGGCCCACGCCGAAGCCGAGAGTCGTCACGGCGAGCGGCTCATGCGTCTTGGCGGTCGAGCGGGCCGCGGATGATCGCCGGGCGCTCGGGGGGCGGCGTCTGCTGGCTCCGGCCGACGACCCGCGGCTGGCCGTCGATCAGCACCGTCGAGATGCCCGGCAGGTCACCCCGGGCGAAGGCGTCGAGCGCGTCGCGGGCGATGGACCCCGGGATGCGGTCGAGCAGGACGAGATCGGCCGGCCGGCCTTCCTCCAGGATGCCCTGGGGCAAGCCGTGGGCGCGCGCCACGTTGCCGGTCGCCATGGCCACGGCCAGCTCGGGCGGCACCTCGGCGACCGCCGCCAGATACGCGATCTCGCGAAGCATCCCGCGCGGGATGACGCCGGTGCCGCCGGGGGTGTCGGTCCCGACGAGCACCCGGTGGAACGCGTCGCGCGCCCGCACCGCTCGCATCAGGTGGAGGACCATCCGGGGATTGCCGGAGCTGCAGATCTCGAGATCGCAGTCCGTCTCGGCGACGACCTCGTCGATCTCCCCGGGCGGCATCGGGATGGGGCCGCCGGTGACGTGGGCCACGATGTCGGGCATGAGACGCTTGACGATCGCGGCGCCGGCGACCTGACTGACGCCCGAGCGGGAGACCCCGCCGGAGTGGAGCTTCACCTTGATCGCCCGGGCCCGGGCCCACGCCACGTACCCCTCGGCCTCCCCGGTCGGGAGGCGGTAGTCGTAGAAGATGAACTTGACCAGGCGGATGCCCGCCGCAGCCACCCCGGCGAAGTCGTCTTCGGTGAGCCCGGGGACCAGCAGCAGCGTGCCGCCGTAGACCTTCACGCCGCCGGGCCGGAGGGTATCCCAGCAGACCTTGGCCAGGTGGGCGAGGGCGAGGGCCGTGCGCGGGTCAGGAGGCGTCGGGAGCCCGGGCAGGTGGAGCTCACCGGCCGAGATCAGCGCGGTGACCCCGCCGTGGAGGTAGTGGGTGATCCAGGAGAGCGCGGTCTGGGCCGGCGTGAAGTCGCCGAAGGTGGGATGCGAGTGGGAGTCGATCAGTCCCGGGAGGGCGGTAGTCCCGCGGGCGTCGATGACCACGTCGGCGGGGCGGTCGAGGCCCGTGCCGATCTCGCGGATCCGGCCGTCGGCGACGAAGATCGAGTCGTCGGGCCGGAGGGGGCGGTGGCAGTCCCCCGTGACCAGCGTGCCGATGTTTCGGATCAGGCAGGTCGCGCCCGCCGCGCTCACGGCGGGATCGTGGCCGAGGTTGCGCAGCCGTGCGAGGCGATCGGCCCGGGCTGGGATCTCACGCCGGAACCCCCGGACCGGCCAGGCCAGCTGACGGCAGGACCTTCGGACTTGCTGGGCGGTCGGGTCCGGCGATGGGACAGGGCCAAGCCCCGAGCAGCCCTAGGACGCAGGGAGGAGGCGGGCCGAGGCGTATGCCGCATACGTTGAGGCCCGCCGACGACCGAGGACGACGGGCTGCGACGGGGATCGGCCCGGTCCGCGCTCACGGCGGGAGGGCGCCGACGGGGCGCAGGATCTCTTCCGCGATCATCTGCAGGTATTCGACGCGCGCCGTCGCCTCTGGCGGCAGGCTGTAGATCGTGAAGCCGATCCCGTCGACGCCCATCGACCGGGCGCCGGCGAGCGTCTCGACGCAGTCGGCCGGAGCGCCGCAGACGGTCCAGCTCTCGAGCGGGGCGTCGAAGCCCAGCTGGAGCGCCATCATCGTCGCCTCTTGCATCTGCCAGGCCCGGTACATGGCGAAGGTCTTCTCGAGGTACGCCCGGGCCGCCGCCACGGCGGCCTCGCGGCTCGGGCCGACGATGAGGGCGCGAGAGGCGCAGACCGTCCCGGCCGCCGCCCCGGCCTCGCGGCGTGTCTCGCGGAAGACGCCGGCCAGCGTGGCGATCGCCTCCCAGGCGAGCTGCGGCCCGAAGAAGACGCCGTCGGTCAGGCGCGCCGCGCGGCGGGTGGCGCCGACGCTCTGGGCGGCCATCTCGAGCGGCGGGTGCGGGCGCTGGCAGGGGAGGAACCCCATCCGGCCCCCGGTGGCCCGGGTGTACCGGCCGTCGAACGTCACTTCCTCGCCCGCCCAGAGCCGCTTCATCAGCTCGAGTGACTCCTCGAGCTTCGGGACGCGGTCTTTGCGCCCGAGCCCTACCGTCTCGAGCTCCTTCTCGCGGTACCCGATGGCCACGCCGACGTCGAGGCGCCCGTGGGTGATGTGGTCGAGGGTGGCGATGTTCTCGGCCGCCTCGACGGGGTTCACGAGGGGCAGGAGCAGCATCGAGGTCTTGAGCCGCAGACGGCCTGTCTCGGGCGCCAGCCGGGCCAGCATCGGCAAGGGCTGCGGCCACACGGTCGGGTGGGAGAGGAGGTGGTGACCGATGGAGACCCAGGCGTAGCCCATCCCGGCGGCGGCCGCCACGACCCGGATCGCCTCGTCGAAGATCCGGGTCGGGTGGCGGTCGGTCGGACTCCAGAACGGCGTGAGGTGGAGGCCGATGCGCATGGCCCGGTCGCGCGACCCTATCCCGGCGGCTGCGAGGCCGCCCGAACGGGGTGTCTCACGGCTTCACGAGGTTGGCCTCGACTTCGCCGAAGTACTTCTTCCAGAGCCGGTCGTAGGTGCCGTCGGCGCGCGTTTTCTGGAGCTGGCCGTTCACCCAGTTGATGAACTCGGTGTCGCCCTTGCGCACCGCGATCCCGTACGGGCGCGGGATGAACGGCTTGCCCACCACTTTCAGCTCGGGGTTCTCCTTCACGAGGGAGAGCAGCAGGACGTCGTCGTGGACGTAGGCCTCGGCTCGCCCGCCCTTCACGGCCAGCAGAGCCTCGGAGACCTTGCCGAACTTCACGCGGTTGGCCTGCGGCGCCAGCTGGGCCAGGTCCTGGTCCTGGATGGCGCCCTGAATCACCGCGACCGTCTTCCCGTTGAGGTCCTTCACGTCGCCGATGGTGCTCGCCCTGGGCACCAGGATGAGCGAGCCCGAGAGGAAGTAAGGGTCCGAGAACTCGACGACCTGGCGGCGCTCATCGGTGATCGTCACCGTCGCGATGATGATGTCGATCTTGCCGCTCTGGAGAAACGGGATCCGGTTCCCCGAGGTGACCGAGACGAACTCGACTTTGTTGGCATCGCCGAGCAGCGCCTGGGCGAACAGGTGCCCCAGCTCCGTGTCGAAGCCGAGGTTCTTGCCCTGAGCATCCACGTACCCGAAGGGCGGGAAGTCGGTCTTGACGCCCGCCACCAGCTTGCCACGCTTCTTCACGTCGTCGAGGGTTCCGGCCGCCGCGCCCGCCGCCAGTCCGAGCAGCAGGCTGACGGCCGAGACCCCGGCCACGATGTCGAGCCACCGCCGCATAGAAGCCTCCTCTCTAGGTCATTTCGGGGGGGTCTCGGAAGACCCCCCCGAGGCTCGTGGCGGCGGCGAAGCCGCCGCGCGGAGCACTCCTCGATGCACCTCGCGCTCGATGGACGGCGCCGGGTTACTCCGACAGGCCTCTAGTCCGGGTGAGCCGGCCGCGTCTTGACCCGGACGCCGTTTCGGATGACCTCGATCGGAAGCAGGCGCCGGGTGGCGACCACGGTCTCACCCATCGCATCCGTGAGCTCGAAGCGCCCCTCGGAGAGGTCGACCAGCGTGACGTCGGCCGCGGCGCCGGGTTGGACGGTCCCCAGCGCCGCCGCCTTCCCCAGCACCTGGGCCGGGGCGGCCGTCGTCATCTCGACGACCTCGTCGAGCGCGAGGCCGAGGTGGAGAAACTTCGACATGGTCGTGGCGAGGTCGAACACGGGGCCGTCGACGTTGTAGACGTGAAGGTCGCTGGAGATGGTGCCCGGCCGGAAGCCCTGGGCCAGGGCGCGGCGAGCCACCGCGAAGGCGAACGACCCCCGGCCGTGGCCGACGTCGAAGTTCACCCCGCGTCCGGCCGCGACGCGAGCCTCGGCCAGCACC
Organism: Candidatus Methylomirabilota bacterium; assembly: GCA_036005065.1. Classification (NCBI taxonomy): domain Bacteria; phylum Methylomirabilota (SeqCode); species Candidatus Methylomirabilota bacterium. The sequence continues at coordinate 26,727 of DASYQW010000027.1, forward strand.
TGCCCCTTGGCGCCGAGGATGCCCTCCTCCCGGCCGTGGAAGCAGTGGGTCAGGACGTCGCCCGGGCGCAGCTCGTCGAGAATGTCGGTGAGCGGGAGCGGCGTGTCGCCGACATGGACCATCAGCGGGAGCTCGGCGGCTTCCGACACCTCCAGGGCAGTCTTGAGCCCGATCCGGGCGTTCGCCCCCACCAGCTCCCGCGAGAGACGCACCTTGACGCCCTGGATCAGGTCCCGGTGGGCGCCGATGGTCCGGAGCGCGGCCGTCTTGTCGAGAAGCCGGACGTCCTCCAGCTCGCCGACGTCGGGCGAGAGCATCCCGGAGACCGACACGTTGAGGAACGGCACGATCCGGGTGTGCGCGACCTCGATCACGTAGCGGCGGAACGCCGGAAAGGTGTGAGCCCCGGCCGAGCCGGCGTCCACCACCGTCGTCGTCCCGGAGGCGAGGCAGTGCGGATCGGGGTCGATGCCATAGTGGGAGCCGCCCGGAAAAACGTGAACGTGAAGGTCGATCAGGCCCGGCAGGACGAGCTGGCCCCGGGCCTCTACCACCTCCTCGCCCGGCTGGGGGCCGAGGGCCTCCCCGACCTCCGCCACGCGGCCGCCGACCAGACGCACGTCGCGCCGCGCGTGGAGGCTCTGGCTCGGGTCGACGAGGGTGCCACCCCGGATCAGCACGGGATCATCGGCCCGGCGAGAAGGCGGGCATGACGTCGCGGGCGAACCACCGGAGCTGCTCCTTGAACTCGGCCGGCGGCACGCCTTCCGGCCAGTGGAGCATGAGCTGCTCGAGCCCGGGGTACTTCGCCTCGTACTCGCGGACGAGGGCGATGCAGTCGGCGGGCGAGCCCACCATCCAGGCCTTCTGCTCGACGCCCTCCTCGATCGTCGGCACCCGGGCCGGCGCCCCCGGCGTCCCCCAGGGCCGTCCCTCGGGGTCGGCGTAGCGCACGAACCCGAAGGGCGCGAACCACTTGTAGCGCTCGTCATGCGCGGGCTCGACCCGGCGAATGGCCTCCTGGCGGGACGCGGCCATGTAGAAGCCGAGCCCGAGGCAGAGGTCTTCCCCCAGCTCGAGCCGGCGGCCGTACCGGGCGCAGGCTTCGCGGTAGGCCCGGAAGACCTGGTCGGTCACCTTCTCGCCGTTCAGCGTCACCATCCCCTTGATCCTGTGGCGGGCCATGAACTCGATGCTCTTGCCGCTGGCGATCGGCTGCCAGATCTCCACCGGCCGGTGGATCGGACGCGGAACCAGCGTCACCTCGGTCAGCTCGTAGCCGCGGTACCGGACGGGCGGCGGGATCGTGTAGTGCTTGCCCTGGTGGCCGAAGGCCTCCTCGTTCCAGGCCTTCAGCATGATGTCGAACTGCTCCTCGAACAATTCGCGGTTCGCGTCTTGGTCCAGGACCGGCGCCCCGAAGGACTCGACCTCGCGGGAGTGATACCCCCGGCCGATGCCCATGATGACGCGCCCATCGGTGAGGATGTCGGCCACGGCGTAGTCTTCAGCCAGCCGGATCGGATGCCACATGGGCAGGATGTTGAAGGCGCAGCCCAGCTTGAGCCGTCGCGTGACGGCCGCGAGGTAGGTGCCCAGCTGGATCAGGTTGGGGAAGACCTCGTAGCCCTCACGCTGGAAGTGATGCTCCGCCGTCCACAGGCAGTAGTAGCCGAGGTCGTCCATGAGCTGGGCCACCTCGACGACCGTCCGGTAGGCCTCCACCAGCCGCTCGTTCGGATAACGGCGGGCGTCGGCCGGCGTCCCGTCCTTGCCGACGTGGTCGAGCTCGATCTGGCCGACGTAGAGGACCGAGAACCGCCGGATCATGCCGCCTCCTCGGTTGGCGCCGATTCTAACAAAGAACCGCGGACCGCGCGGACTTACCTCGCGTGGAAGAGTCGCAGGGCCGGCTCGTGCAGCCGTCCGTTGCTCGCCAGCACGGCGCCCGAGGCGATTGTCGGCGCCCCGGCCAGGTCGGTCAAGCGCCCGCCGGCCTCTTCCAGGAGGATCTTGGCCGGGGCCAGGTCCCACGGTTTCACCCCCGCCGACAAACCGAGATCGACCAGGCCCTCGGCCACGAGGGTGAAGCAGAGAAAGACATTCTAGCCGACGGGGCACCCGAGGGACGGCCATCCCGGAGCGGGGGCAAGCCAGACGAAAAGACCACGAGGGGTCATTCTCGCCGAACGCGCGGGGGCGCGGACGACGGGCGGTTGCTCAGGAGTTGGCCGGCCGTCCACGCCCCTTGGCCAGAAGATGACCAGCTCGCCAGGCCGAGGACCGTCGCTGCGAGAAACTCGCGGCATTTCGGGTCTGAGCGGTGATGGCACGCCCAATGCTTCCCGTCTGAGAGCATGCGAGCCTTCAGGATCCCGAACCTCTACTAGGCCCGGCTGCCGCTTGGTGTCTCGGTTTTCCCTGCGGGGTCCTGGCGATCGGTAGTGAAGACAGGGGTCAGCATGTCACAAGTCCGGTGGCTGATCGTGATCAGACGGGACAACGAAGGCCTCTATCAAATGACTCGTGAGAGTTTCCAGGGCCGCGCCGTTGTCATCTTCGATCGCCGATTCGGCGAGCGTCGCACGCAACAGGTTCCGATCGAGGTCGAGCGCCGGCAGCGGCCTCGCCGCCAGCCGCTATCCCCCCAGGAACAAATGCTGTGGAACGATGCCCACTATCGCATGGTCTATCGGCCGGAAGGGTTCGACCCGTCGGAGACTGAGCGACCGGCCTACCAGTAACCGAATCGTGCTCCGCTGAGAGTCCGACCGACTGACGGACCGGGTCCTCAGCCGAACCAGCGGGGGGCCGCCGTCCGACCCCACGCGCGCCCGAGATCGCGCAAGTACTTCGGCAAGTCGCACATCCCCGCGTTCACCCACTTCAGCCAGCGGGCACCTGGGCAGGATCGTGACGGTGCGGTAGAATGACACGCCCGACTGGCAAGGCGCGATGATCGAGAATACCGGGAGGCCAGGTGGCTTCGCAGGCTCGGGTGTTCTGTGAAGGGCCGCGCGAGCGGTTCGTCGAGCTCCTCAACGACGGGCAGAGGCTCTGCAACACGCTCAGACATGCGGTGTGGGGCGCTGTCGCACCGCACGGCTCCGGGATAGAGACCGCTCTTTCCGCCCCAACTCCCGCGGGGGAACTGCAGTCGCAGGTGCCGTAGCGGCAGGCGATCGCGCCGGCAATGCCCAGACGAGTCCCATCGCTGTCCGTGGTGATTCCCGTTTACAACAGTGCAGCGATGCTGCCGGAGCTCGTCGCGCGCCTCGCGCCGGTGCTTCATTCGTGCGCCGGCCGGTTCGAGATCGTGTTCGTCAACGACGCGAGCCGCGACGGGAGCTGGGACGTGCTCGTCGAGCTGCGTCGCCGTCACGGCTGGATTCGCCCGATCGACTTGATGCGCAACTCCGGGCAGCACAACGCGCTGCTCTGCGGCATCCGGGCCGCGCGGTACGACCTCATCGTCACGCTCGACGACGACCTCCAGAATCCGCCGGAAGAAATCCCGAAGCTGCTGGACGCACTGGAAGATCACATCGATGTCGTCTATGGCGCGCCGTGCCAGGAGGTGCACGGGCGCTGGCGCGATCTGGCGTCACAGGCCACCAAGATCGCCTTGCAGAGGGTTCTGGGGGCGGAGACGGCTCGGATGGTCGGCCCCTTCCGCGTGTTCCGAACCGATCTTCGCCGGGCGTTCGACGACTACGAGGGTGCCTTGGTCAACATCGACGTCTTGCTCACCTGGGGCACCACGCGCTTCAAGGCCATTCGCGTCGGCCATCACGAACGGCGCACGGGCCAATCGAACTACACGTTCTGGAAGCTGCTGACCCATTCGCTCAACATGCTGACGGGGTTCAGCACGGCGCCCTTGCAGTGGGCGAGCATGCTCGGGTTCGCCGTGACGCTGTTCGGCATGCTGCTGTTCGCGTTCGTGCTGGGCCGATACGTCCTGCAGGGCGCGAGCGTGCCCGGCTTTGCGTTCCTGGCGTCCGTCATCATCATCTTCTCGGGCGCTCAACTCCTGACGCTCGGCATCATCGGCGAGTATCTAGCCCGCATTCATTTCCGGCTGATGGATCGGCCGTCCTACACCGTGAAGTCCGGCGATGCCGCTGCGGTCGCGCGAAGAGTCGAGGGTCACCCGTCCGCGACGTCCCGATATTCCATCGAAGAAATCCGCAGGTTCTGGGGCGAGCAGGCGGTGACCCATCGGCAGTCGCCGGATGCGTCGTGGAGCGATCGCATGGCGATCGAGCTCGAGATCCAGCAGCTGCTCGAGCACATCCAGGACGGCGATCGCGTGCTCGACATCGGGTGCGCGAACGGGTACTCGACGCTGCGGCTCGCGTCCCGGCGGGCCATCGAGATTCTGGGGCTCGACTACATCCCGGAGATGGTAGAGCAGGCGCGCGCTCGTCTCGAGGCCGAACGCCACTCGCTCACGGGACGCGTGGTGTTCGACGTCGGCGACATCACGGCGCTCGACCGGCCGGCGGGCGCGTTCGACAAGGTCATCGTCATTCGCGTCCTCATCAGTCTGAGAACGTGGGACAACCAGGTGAAGGGCCTGACCGAAGCGCTCCGCATGCTGAAGCCCGGCGGCACGCTGCTGTTGTCCGAAGCGACACGGCAAGGCTGGGAGCGGCTGAACGGTTTCCGCCGCGAATGGGGATTGCCGGACATCCCGATGCCGTCGTTCAACGAATACCTCGATCTGGATCGCGTCATCGAGGCCGCTCGCCCGCACGCGGATCTCGTCGATGTGGTGCACTTCGCGAGCACCTATTACGTCATGACCCGGGTTCTGAAGCCGCTGCTCATCGAAGCGCTCGGGCGGCCGATCGACGTCGCCGATCCGGGCATGGAATGGAATCGCTTTGCCGCGCAGCTGCCGCCGGGCGGCGACTATGGCGTTCAGCAGCTCATGATCTTTCGCAAGCGCTGAAGTCGAGTGATGGAGAGGATTCCAGTCGACCGGCCGACTGACGGACCGGAGAGACGGGTCCTCAGCCGAACCAGCGGGGCGCCGCCGTCCGACCCCACGCCCCCGAGGTCGCGCCGGGCTGCTCACAGCCTTCCAAGAAGTTGCGCAACAGGTCCAGGCCCACCGCCGTGAGGACCGACTCCGGGTGGAACTGGACGCCCTCCACGGCCGCCGCTCGGTGACGGAGGCCCATGACGAGCCCGTCCTCCGTCCACGCCGAGACTTCGAGCACGTCCGGCAGCCCCTCCCGGCGGACGATCAGCGAATGGTACCGCGTCGCCTCGAAGGGGTTCGGAAGGCCCGTGAAGACGCCGCGCCCATCGTGGTAGACGCGGGAGGTCTTGCCGTGGATCGGCGCGGGGGCCCGGCTCACCACGCCCCCGAAGACCTCGCCGATGCACTGGTGGCCGAGGCAGACCCCGAGGATGGAACACCGTCCGGCGAAGGCGCGGATGAGGGCGTTCGAGACGCCGGCCTGAGCCGGCGCGCCGGGGCCCGGTGAGATGACGATCGCGGCCGGCGCGAGCCGCTCGACCTCGTCCAGGGCGATCCGATCGTTCCGGCGGACGACCGGCGTCGCGCCCAGCTCGCCGAGGTACTGCACGAGGTTGTAGGTGAACGAGTCATAGTTGTCGATGACCAGCAACATGCTCCTCTCCCGCGTGTTCGATGGCCTTGAGCAGACCCCGGGCCTTGGCCACGCACTCCTGGTGCTCGCGCTCGGGGACCGAGTCGGCGACGACACCCGCGCCGGCCTGGACATAGGCGGTCTGACCGTGCACCAGGACCGTCCGGATGGTGATCGCGGTGTTCAGCGCGCCGTCGAACCCCACGTACCCGACGGCCCCGGCGTAGGGGCCCCGCGCCACCGGCTCCAGCTCGTCGATGATCTCCATCGCCCGAACCTTGGGCGCCCCGCTGACCGTCCCGTGGGGGAAGACGGCCTGGAGGACGTCCCAGGCGCCACGGCCCGGCTCGAGCGCCCCTTCGACGTGGGACACCAGGTGCATCACGTGCGAGTACCGCTCGATCGCCATCAGCTCCGTCACGCGGACGCTCCCGTAGCGCGCCACGCGCCCGACGTCGTTCCGGGTGAGGTCGACGAGCATGACGTGCTCGGCGCGCTCCTTGGTGTCGGCCCGCAGCGCCTCGGCGAGCGCCCCGTCCTCGGCCGGCGTCCGGCCGCGCGGGCGCGTCCCGGCCAGCGGCCGCATGTCGACCCGGCCGTTCTCGAGGCGCACCAGTCGCTCCGGTGACGATCCCACCAGTGTCCCGGCCCCGAAGTCGAGGAGGAACATGTACGGCGAGGGATTCAGAACCCGGAGGGCGCGGTAGATGGCGAGCGGATCGAGGCCCGGGACCGGGGTGGCGAAGCGCTGCGAGAGGATGACCTGATAGATGTCGCCGGCCCGGATCAGCTCCTGGGCGCGCTCGACGCCGGCGCAGTAGGCCTCGGGAGTCAGGTTGGCCCGTGTCGTAAGCGGCGGGGCGCTCGGTGGGTGCCAGGCCGGCCGGGGCGCTCGGAGTCGGGCCAGCATGGCCGCCACGCGCGCCTCGGCGTCGCGGTAGGCGGCCTCGGCCCCGTCGTCCAGGAACGCGTTGGCGACGACCCGGAGCGTGTGACGGAGGTGATCGAAGACGACCACGCTGTCCATCAAGGCGAGCCGGAAGACGGGAAGGCCGAGGTCGTCGGCCGGACGCCCGGGCAGGCGCTCCCAGAGCCGCACCGCGTCGTAGCCGAGGTAGCCGAGGAAGCCGCCGACGAAGGGCGGGAGGTCGGGCCGGGGCTCGGCCCGGTATCGCGCGAGGTACTCCCGGACCACCGCCAGGGGCTGGCCCGGCTCGGTGACGGTGCCGTCGCCGCCGGTCACCCGGACCTGCTCGCCGTCGCACTCGAGGACCAGCCGGGGCGCGCCGCCCAGCACCGAGAAGCGGGCCACCTGGGCATTGCCCTCGACGCTTTCGAGGAGGAAGCTCGACGGCAGATCCCGGAGCTTCAAATAGGCGGAGATCGGGGTCTCCAGATCCGCCAGGAGCTCGCAGGAGACGGGCACGACATTAGCCTCCCCGCGGACGCTGAGGAACTCGCTGTGGCTCGGCTCCAGCACCACCCCGCGCATCCCTTCCCTCCTTGACGACAAAAAAGCCGAGGTCGCGGGACCCGCCCGCTCACCTCGGCTTCGTTCCGGCTTCTCGACTCGCTGCTGGTCTGCTACACGGGCGGGGTCCCGGGCCCTCGGCGGACGCGCCAGCGCCACCACCACTGCCGGTCGGCACGCGTCAGGGGGTCGCCCAGGATTCGCCTCATGGTGCCGAGCACCTTACGAGTCCGGCCCGGCCTTGTCAAGGAGAAACACGGGCCGGGGCCCGGATCGACGAGGGCCACATCGCGGCGCGGGCCGACCCCCAAGCGGCTTTCCGAACGGGGCAGAGGCCCGTTGACACGGGCCTTGCCGTCCCCTAGACTCCGGCCAGTCTCCGATGTCTTCCGTCGCCTGAGAGGGGGTCCAGGCTCTCGGTGCGTTGCGTTCGGTGCCAACAGGATAATCCGGCCGGGGCGCGGTTCTGCAACGCCTGCGGCACGTCCTTTGAGGCCGCCTGTCCCACCTGTGGCCATCCCAACGCGCCTGGCAGCCGGTTCTGCAACGAGTGCGGGCAGACCCTGAGCGCGCTCCCGGCGGCGCACCGGTTCGGCTCCCCGAGGGCGTACACGCCCCCCCACCTGGCCGAAAAGATCCTGAGCACCCGCTCTGCTCTGGAAGGGGAACGGAAGCAGGTCACCGTCCTCTTCGCCGACCTCAAGAGCTCGCTCGAGCTCCTGGCCGAGCGGGATCCCGAGGAGGGCCGGGCCCTGCTGGACCCGGTGCTCGAGCGCATGATGGAGGCCGTTCACCTCTACGAGGGCACGGTCAACCAGATTCTCGGCGACGGCATCATGGCGCTCTTCGGCGCGCCGGTCGCCCACGAGGATCACGCCGTCCGCGCCTGCTACGCGGCCCTCCGGATGCAGGAGAGCGTGAACGCGTACGGCGACGAGGTCCAGCGCTTGCACGGCCTCCCTCTGCAGATCCGGGTCGGCCTCAATTCGGGCGAGGTGGTGGTGCGCTCGATCGGGAACGACCTGCACACGGACTACATGGCGGTCGGCCAGACGACTCATCTGGCGGCCCGCATGGAGCAGATGGGAAAGCCCGGCTCGGTCCTCGTCACGGCGGACACCTTCCGGCTGGCCGAGGGGTCGGTCCAGGCGCGCTCGCTCGGCCGGGTGCCGGTGAAGGGGCTGGAGGCTCCGATCGAGGTATACGAGCTGACGGGGGCGCAATCCGTGCGGTCGCGGCTCCAGGCCGCGATGGCCGGGGGGCTCAGCCCGTTCGTCGGCCGCGAGCTCGAGATGGATCAGCTCGGAGGAAGCCTGGAGCCGGCCCGATGGGGGCACGGCCAGGTGGTCGCGGTGGTGGGCGAGGCCGGGGTGGGGAAGACCCGACTGTTCTTCGAATTCACGCGCTCGCCCCGCACCGAGGGGTGGCTCGTCCTCGCGGCGAGTGCCGTGTCCTATGGGAAGACGACCCCGTATCTGCCCGTCATCGATCTCCTGCGGGGCTACTTCCACCTCGAGGAGCGCGAGGCGCCGGGTTCGATCCAGGAAAAGGTCACGGCGAAGGTCCTGGCGCTGGACGAGCGGCTGAAGGACGCGATCCCTCCGCTCCTGTCGCTCCTGGACGCTCTTCCCGACGACGACGCGTTCCGGACCCTCGGGCCGCCGCAGCGGCGGGCCCGGACGCTGGAGGGCCTCAAGCGGCTCTTCCTCAGCGAGAGCCGGCGTCAGCCCCTCCTCCTGGTCATCGAGAGCCTCCACTGGATCGACAGCGAGACGCAGGCCTGCCTCGACACGCTGATCGAGAGCCTGCCGACCGCCCGGCTGCTCCTCCTCGTCAGCTACCGTCCGGAGTACCAGCACGGGTGGGGCAGCAAGACCTACTACACCCAGCTCCCGATGGATCCCCTGGCGCCGCCCAGCGCCAGTGTGCTCCTGCAGGCGCTCATCGGGGGTGACCCGGGGCTCCAGCCCCTCAAGCGCCAGCTGATCGATCGCACCGAAGGGAACCCGTTCTTCCTGGAGGAAAGCGTCCGGCGCCTCACCGAGGTCGGTGTCCTGGTGGGGGAGCGCGGCGCGTACCGTCTGGGGAAGCCGCTACACACCGTCAAGGTCCCGGCCACCGTGCAGGCGGTACTGGCCGCGCGGATCGATCGGCTCCCGTTCGAGGAGAAACGCCTTCTCGAAGCGGCGTCCGTCATCGGCAAAGACGTGCCCTTCGCGCTCCTGGGGGCCATCGCCGATCTGCCCGAGACCGAGCTCCGCCGCGGGCTCATGCACCTCCAGGCCGCCGAGTTCCTGTACGAGACGGCCCTGTTTCCCGAGCTCGAGTACACCTTCAAGCACGCCCTGACCCACGACGTCGCCTACGGGAGCCTCCTCAACGAGCGGCGCCGCGGTCTCCACGCCCGGATCGTGGAGGCCATCGAGACGGTGTACCCCGATCGCCTCGCCGACCAGGTCGAGCGCCTCGCCCACCACGCTCTCCAGGGGGAGCGGTGGGAGAAGGGCCTGACCTACCTCCGGCAGGCGGGGGCCAAGGCCGCCGTCCGCTCGGCCAACAGCGAGGCGGTGACGTGCTTCGAACAGGCTCTGGCGGCGCTCAAGCACCTGCCCGAGCGCCGCGAGACGATCGAGCAGGCCATCGATCTTCGGTTCGAGCTGCGCCCGCTGTTGCTCCAGCTCGGGCGGCTCCCCGAGGTGCTGGTGCGGTCCCAGGAGGCCGAGCGCATGGCTCGAGACCTCGGGGACGAGTCGCGCCTGGCTCACGTCTACTCGTATCTGATCAACTACCACTACCTGAAGGGCGAGCCCGACCGGGCGATCGAGTACGGCCAGCGATGCCTCACCATGCGCGGACCTGGCCAGGACCTCAGCCTCCAGGCGCTGGCGCGCCGATACATGGGCCACAGCTACCACGCCCAGGGCCAGTACGCCCTGGCCGAGTCGATCCTCAAGGAGAACCTGGCAGTGCTGGAGGCCGAGGGCGGCGGCGACGCGGTCGCCGATCCCATCTCGTACGTGGGCTCGTGCGCGTGGCTCGCCTTCAGCCTGATCGAGCTCGGAGACTTCGACGCGGCCCAGACGTACGTGACCCGGGCCCAGAAGGTGGCCGATCCCAGCCAGCAGGCCTACAGCCAGGCGATCGCCTGGACTCTGGCCGGCCTTCTCTGGGTCCGGCGCGGGTACTTCGAGGCGGCGGTGCCGCCGCTGGAGCGGAGCCTCGAGGCGTGTCGGGAAAAGCACCTCACCGTCTGGCAGCCGATCCCGTCTTCGCTCCTCGGCCTCACCCTGACCCGTCTGGGCCGGGCGGCCGACGGCCTGCCCTTGCTCGAGGAGGGGGTGAAGCTGAGCGAGGAGGTAGGAATCCGAGCCTACCTCGCCCTCTGGAGCGGGCAGCTCGCCGAAGGGCTCTTCTTGGCCGGCCAGACCGAGCAGGCCGGGATCGCCGCGCAGGGCGCCCTCGACCTCGCCCTGGCCCACCGGGAACGGGGGCATCAGGCGTGGGCCCTCCGGCTCCTCGGCGAGATCGCCTCTCATCGCGAACCGCCGGCGACGGAGTCGGCGGAGGCGTACTACCTGCAGGCGGTGGGGCTGGCCCAAGAGCTCCAGATGCGCCCGCTCCTGGCGCTCAGCGACCTCGGGCTGAGCCGACTGTATCGGCTGATGGAGAACCGCCCGAAAGCCGAGGAGCACCTGACCCGCGCGACCGCCCTCCTCTGCGACATGGACATGCGGTACTGGGTGCGGGAGGCCTGGGCCGAGCTCCGCGAGATCGGAGAGCTGTTCATCGTCGGGCGGGAGCACCGCGCGCTCTACGACTATCTGACCCAGATGCTCTCGGTCGACGAGCGGCTCCTGGTGCTGCTCGACCGGCGGCAGGAGGACCGGCGGGAGGACTCAGGCGAGCAGGTGCCCGAGCGGCGGCGAACCGACCGGCGCCGGGGCGCCCCGCCGCCGCACGGCCTCGTGATCATCACCCCGCCCTGACGCCGGCCTCACGCCCCTCTCCCGTCCCCCAGGTCGTCGCGTCGACGAGCCGGCGGGAGCCACGTCCCCCGGGCATCATTGAACCGTGCGTCCACCGAGAGGTCCCTCGTCAGAACCGGTACGTGACGCGCAGGTCGGCGTGGACCCCGTGGAAGGTCGAATCGGCCGGGAAGATGGGGCTCTGCTTGGCGTCGAGGACGAAGTAGCGGACCGCGGCGTCGATCGCAAACGTCCGGGTGGGGCTCCAGGTCACCCCGGGTCCGAAGGCGACCTTGGTCCGGCCGCCGTCGCGGAGCGGATCTCCAGCCGAATAGTCGTTGGCGGTCACGTGGCGGACCGC